>CAZFUT010000054.1:0-17721 GCA_964522425.1 uncultured Oscillospiraceae bacterium | reverse complement strand
CATGAAGAGGAATCTATAAAGGAGGAACCTCTATGATTCAGCCACAAACTCGGCTCAAGGTAGCCGATAACTCCGGGGCGAAAGAAATCATGTGCATCCGCGTGATGGGCGGGTCGTTCCGCCGCACCGGGTCCATCGGCGACATCATCGTCGCCAGCGTGAAAACCGCGACCCCCGGCGGCCAGGTGAAGAAGGGCGATGTGGTCAAGGCCGTGATCGTCCGCGTACGCAAGCAGAAGCGCCGCCCCGACGGCAGCTACATTGCCTTTGACGACAATGCGGCCGTCATCATCAACGACCAGAAGCAACCCCGCGGCACCCGCATCTTTGGACCGGTCGCTCGCGAGCTGCGCGAAAAAGACTTCATGAAGATTGTCTCCCTCGCGCCCGAAGTGCTGTAAGGAGAGTAGACCATGAAAATGCATGTAAAAACCAAGGATGAAGTCGTTGTCATCACCGGCAAGGATAAGGGCGTAAAGGGCAAAGTCATTGCCTGCGATCCCAAGGATGGCAAAGTGGTCGTTGAGGGCGTCGCCATCATGACCAAGCACCAGAAGTCCAAGGCGCAGGGACAGCCCGGCGGCATCATCAAGAAGGAGGCCGCCATCGATGCCAGCAACGTGATGCTCGTCTGCCAGAAGTGCGGCAAAGCCGCGCGCGCGGGCGTGAAGATCGTGGACGGCAAGAAAATCCGCGTTTGCAAAAAATGCGGCGAACAGATTGACTGATAAGGAGGAAACAGCAAATGGCAACCCGTATTAAAGAAAAATATACGTCTGAAGCTGTCCCGGCCTTACAGCAGAAGTTCGGCTATCAGAACGTGATGGAGATCCCCAAACTGAGCAAGATCATCATCAACATCGGCCTTGGCGACTGCAAGGAAAACGCCAAGATGCTCGAAACCGCCGTGGCGGAGCTGACCCAGATCGCCGGCCAGAAGCCCATGGTGACCAAGGCGAAGAAATCCGTCGCGAACTTCAAGGTCCGTGAAGGCATGAACGTCGGCGCCAAGGTGACCCTGCGCGGCGACCGGATGGAAGAGTTCTTCGACCGCCTGGTGTCCATCGCGCTGCCCCGCGTGCGCGACTTCAGGGGCGTATCCGCCAAGGCCTTCGACGGCCGCGGCAACTATGCCCTGGGCATCAAGGAACAGCTGATCTTCCCCGAAATCAACTATGATAAGGTGGAAAAGATCCGCGGTATGGAAATGATTTTTGTCACCACCGCGAAGACCGATGAAGAAGCCAAAGAGCTGCTGAGTCTCCTTGGTATGCCGTTCGCGCAGTAAGGGAGGAAAAACCATGGCAAAAACAAGCATGAAAATCCGTCAGGCCCGGACGCCCAAGTTCTCCACCCGCGCCTATACCCGCTGCCGCATCTGCGGCCGCCCGCACTCCGTGCTTCGCCGCTACGGCATCTGCCGTATCTGCTTCAGGGAATTGGCGTATAAGGGCCAGCTTCCCGGCGTGCGCAAGGCCAGCTGGTAACAGATAATACGGAAAAGGAGGTTCGACAATGATTATGAATGATCCTATCGCCGATATGCTGACCAGGATTCGCAATGCGCAGGTCGCCAAGCATGATACGGTCGTAATCCCCGCGAGCAAGGCCAAAAAGGCCATCGCGAAAATCCTTTACGATGAAGGCTACATCAAGTCCTACGAAAACGTGGACGACGGCGTGCAGGGCCAGATCAAACTGACGATCAAATACCTGAACGGCAAACAGCAGCCTGTCATCGCCGGGCTCAAGCGCATTTCCAAGCCGGGTCTGCGCGTGTACGCCAACTGCGAGGACCTGCCCAAGGTGCTGGGCGGCCTCGGCATCGCCATCATCTCTACTTCCAAGGGCCTGATGACCGACAGGGCCGCGCGCAGGGAAAACCTGGGCGGCGAAGTCATGGCCTATATCTGGTAAACTGTAACGCATTTGGAGGTGCAATTATGTCTCGAATCGGAAGACTTCCGATCACGGTGCCTGCGGGCGTGACAGTTACGGTCGGCGAAGACAACAACGTTGTCGTCAAAGGCCCCAAGGGCACGCTATCCCAGAAGGTAAATCGTGATTTCAAACTGACGCTGGAAGACGGTGTCCTCACCGTACAACGCCCCAGCGAGTCCAAGCCCCACAAGAGTCTGCACGGCCTGTACCGGGCGCTGCTGAATAACCTTGTGGTGGGCGTGACCACCGGTTTCGAAAAGACGCTGGAAATCGTCGGCACCGGCTACCGCGCCCAGGCAGAAGGCAAAAAGCTGACCATCAACGCCGGTTATTCGCACCCCGTGGTGTTCGATGCCCCCGAAGGCGTCAGCTTCGAAACCCCCAACGCGACCACCATCGTGGTCAAGGGCATCAGCAAGCAGGTCGTTGGCAACCTTGCCGCCGATATCCGTGCCGTACGCAAGCCTGAGCCGTACCTCGGCAAGGGCATCAAGTACAAGGACGAGCATATCCGCCGCAAGGAAGGCAAGGCCGGTAAGTAATTGAAGGGAGTGAACGCATATGTTTAAAAAGCGCGACCGCAATGAAGTTCGTGTGATCCGTCATGCGCGCGTCCGTAAGAAGATAAGCGGCACGCCCGATATGCCGCGTCTGTGTGTATTCCGCAGCAACCAGTACATCTACGCGCAGATCATCGACGATGTGAAGGGCGTAACGCTGGCGCAGGCTTCTTCCATGGAAGCCGCTGTCAAGGAAGCCGGCAAAGAGGCCACCAAGGTGGAAAACTCCAAGCTGGTCGGCAAAACGTTGGCGGAGCGTGCGCTCCAGGCCGGTGTCAACTCCGTGGTGTTCGACCGCGGCGGCTACGTCTATACCGGGCGTGTGGCTGCTCTGGCCGAAGGCGCGCGTGAAGCCGGTCTCAAATTCTGAGAGGGGGAGAAGAACGCATGGCTCGCAGAGAAGAAATGGATAACGAATTTAAAGAGAAGCTTGTTTCGATCAACCGCGTTTCCAAGACCGTTAAGGGCGGCCGCAACATGCGGTTTGCCGCGCTGGTCGTGGTAGGCGACGGCGCCGGGCGCGTAGGCGCCGGTTCCGGCAAGGCGGTCGAAATCCCCGAAGCCATCCGCAAGGCGGTGGAGGATGCCAAGAAGCATCTGATCAGCGTGCCGGTGAATGGCACCACCATCCCGCATCAGACCGTGGGTTACTACGGCACCTCCAAAGTGGTCATGATGCCCGCCGAAGAGGGCGCAGGCGTGATCGCCGGCGGCGCCGCCCGCGCGGTGCTGGAGCTGGCCGGCGTGCGCGATATCCGCACCAAGAGCTTTGGCACCAGCAACCCCATCAACACCGTGAAGGCGACTGTTGAAGGCCTGAAACTGCTCCGTTCCGCCGAAATGGTCGCACAGATGCGCGGCAAGAACGTCGAAGACATTCTGGGCTGAGGAGGACGACGATGAAACTCAAGATTACATTAAAGAAATCCGTCAGCGGCCGTCTGCAAAAGCAGATCGACACCGTGAAGGCCCTCGGCCTTCACAAGATCGGTCAAACTGTGGTGCACGATGACAACGACTGCGTTCGCGGCCAGATCTTCGTGGTCAAGCACATGGTCTCTGTCGAAGAAGTGAACGAGTAAAAAGGAGGACGCCCTCATGAAATTGCACGAGTTGCAACCCGCTCTGGGTTCTGCGACTGCTCCGAAGCGCCTCGGCCGAGGCGTAGGATCCGGTCTTGGCAAGACCTCCGGCAAAGGTCATAAAGGCGCCAAGGCGCGCTCCGGCGGCGGTAAAGGCCCCGGATTTGAAGGCGGCCAGATGCCTTTGGCCCGTCGTCTGCCCAAGCTTGGCTTTGTGAACATCTTCGCCAAGCGGTACGCCACCGTGAACGTATCCGATCTGGAGAAGTTTGAAAACGGCTCCGTGATCAACGCCGAATTCCTGAAGGCGGCCGGCCTTGTGAAAAAGCCCGGCGACGGCCTGAAAGTGCTGGGCGGCGGCGAACTGACCAAGAAACTGACCGTGCAGGCCGTGAAGTTTACTGCGTCGGCCAAAGAAAAGATCGAGGCTGCTGGCGGCAAGGCCGAGGAGGTATAATATGTGGGATACCTTACGCAATGCCTGGAAGGTCGCTGAGATTCGCAAGAAGCTGCTCTATACCTTCTTCATGCTGCTGGTCTACCGGCTCGTGAGCATGGTCCCGGTTCCCGGGATCAACGCGAGCGTCGTGAAAGAAGTATCTCAACAGTTTGACGCGCTGAACCTTGTCAACATGATGACCGGTAACGCCTTCCAGCAGATGACTGTGATGGCCATGGGCATCACCCCCTACATCAACGCCAGCATTATCATCCAGCTGCTGACCATCGCGATCCCCGCGCTGGAACGCCTGAGCAAGGAGGGCGGCGAAGAGGGGAAAGAGAAGATCAACAAGATCACCCGTTACAGCACCGTGGTGCTGGCGGTGCTGCAGGCCATCGGCATCATCGCCGGCCTCCAGTCCGCCTCCATGGGCATTGCCCAGCAAACCAAGGTGCTGCAGGACGGCTACAACAATTTCTTCGGTCTTCTGTCCATCGGCGTCGTGATGGCGGGCGGTACCGCCCTTGCCATGTGGATCGGTGAGCGCGTGACGGCCAAGGGCATCGGCAACGGCATTTCGCTGCTGATCTTTGCCGGCATCATCTCCAACCTGTTCAACGGCCTGCTGACCGCCTTCCTGGGCGTGCTGGGCGTTGCGCAGAGCAACACCACCGTGGTGCAGTTCCTGATCCTCATCCTCTTTACGGTGGCCATTATCGTGGTCGTTACCTTCATCGACCTTGGCGAGCGCCGCATCCCGGTGCAGTACGCCAAGCGCGTGGTGGGCCGTAAGATGTATGGCGGACAGAGCACCCACATCCCGATCAAGGTGATGTCGGTGGGCGTGCTGCCCCTCATCTTCGCGTATTCCTTCATGACCTTCCCCGGCACGGTGATCGCCATGTTCGGCACAGGCTCGGGCGCTTATCGGTGGTGGGAGGCCAATATGGGCCAGACCTCTCCGCTCTACCTGCTTGTGACTGCGCTGCTGATCGTCGCGTTCACCTACCTCTACTCTTCGATCAGCTTCAACCCGCAGGATATCGCCAAGAACATCAACCAGCAGGGCGGTACCATCCCCGGTATCCGCACCGGCAAAAACACGGCCGACTTCCTGGCCCGCTCCACCAGGCGCATCACGCTGTTCGCAGCCTTGTTCCTGGCGCTGCTCGCCACGGTGCCCTCCCTGCTGTATGTGTGGCAGAGCGTGCAGGTGCCCTTCGCCGCCTCTTCCATGCTGATCGCCGTCAGCGTCGCCATTGAAACGGTCCGTCAGCTCGAAGCGCAGATGGTGATGCGCAACTACAAGGGTTTCCTTTAATCCATCAAGGTTCCAAAGGTTTCCTTGCCCGTTCCCGCCCGAAAGGGCGGGGCGGGCTGCCGCGTTAAAGGCAGGGGATACCCCCGGCTGAACGCGGCGACATTCTTGGCCGGGCATACGCCCGGCTGCGGCACGATATGCCTGAGGTGAAACATGAACTTTGTATTTCTCGGCCCGCCCGGCGTAGGCAAGGGCACCATGGCTTCCCGCCTTGCGGAACGCGCGGGCATTCCACAGATATCCACCGGCGATATGCTGCGCGCGCACATGCGCAACGCGACCAGGCTGGGGCTGGAAGCGCAGGGCTATGTCAGCCGCGGCGACCTCGTGCCCGACGAAGTGGTCATCGGCATGGTGAAAGAGCGGCTTGAGGAAGCGGACTGCAAAAACGGGTATATCCTGGACGGCTTCCCGCGCACGCTGTCCCAGGCCGAAGCGCTGGACAGGATCGCGGACATCGACATGGTGGTTTCCCTGCTGCTCGATGACGCGCGGATCGTCAGCCGCATTTCCGGCCGCCGGGTCTGCTCCGCCTGCGGCGGCACCTTCCACGTTTCCCGCCTGGAAAACGAAAAGGTCTGCCCGACCTGCGGCGGCGAACTCATCCAGCGCAGGGACGACAGCGCGGAAACGGTGCAGAACCGTCTGTCCGTGTATGCCGCCCAGACCGAGCCGCTGATCCAGTACTACCGTGAAAAGGGCCTCATCAAAGAGCTGAGCGCCGAGGGTACGGTAGAGGCAAACTTTGAGGCTCTCTTGAACCTCGTAGGGATGCGCGGCTGATGATTTACCTGAAAAATTACAAGCAGATCGAAAAGATGCGCAAGGCCGGCCATCTTTTGTACGAGGTGCTGACCAAGGTGAAAGAAGCGGTCCGGCCCGGCGTAACCACCGCCGCGCTGGACGCGTACGCGGAAGAGCTGATCCGCCGCAACCATGCGACGCCCTCCTTCCTGCACTACGAGGGGTACCCGGCGACGCTGTGCACCTCGGTGGACGACGAGGTGGTGCACGGCATCCCCTCCGACAAGGCGGTGCTGGAAGAAGGCAGCATCATCAGCCTGGACTGCGGGCTTTCGCTGGACGGCTGGCAGTCCGACAGCGCGATCACCGTCGCGGTGGGGGAAGTGAGCGAAGAAAAGCAGCTGCTGATGGCCATCACCGAGCAGTGCTTCTTTGAGGGCGCTATGAAGGCGGTAGACGGCAACCGCGTCGGCGATATCGGCGCGGCGGTACAGAAGCTGGCCGAGGAAAACGGCTACGGCGTCGTCCGCAGCCTGACCGGGCACGGCATCGGCCGCAGCGTGCATGAAGACCCCAGCGTCCCCAACTACGGCGAAGCGGGGCGCGGCCTGCGCCTGCGCAGCGGCATGACCATCGCGGTGGAGCCCATGATCGCCCTGCGCGACTACCGCGTGCACATGCTGCCCGACGATTGGACATGGGTCACGCACGACCACCAGCCGTGCTCGCACTACGAACACACCATCGCCATCGGTTCCGATCTGCCGGAAATCCTCTCTCTGCCCGACTTTCACTGGGCTGAATACCTGGAGAAAAGGGGAGGGGACGTTTGAAGCCTTCAGTTCGAAAAGGAATTGTCGCAAAATCCCAAAAAGGGCGTGACAAGGGGCGTTTGTTTGTGGTACTATATGAAATGGACGCTGATTTTGTGATGATTTGCGACGGAAGGACCCATCCGCTCGGTCATCTGAAAAAAAAGCGGCGCAAGCACCTGTTGCCGATCGGTACGGAGCTGCCGGAAATCATCGAAAAACATGAAGCAAACAGGCTTTTGGACAGCGATGTGCGCAAGGCGCTGGCAGCCGTGCAAGACGGTATGTCCTGATGGAGCCAAAGGAGGCCGTATTTTTTGTCTAAAGACGATGTAATCGAAATCGAGGGTAAAGTCATCGAGGCATTGCCCAACGCGATGTTCAGCGTGGAACTTGCCAATGGGCACCGCATCATGGCGCATATCTCCGGCAAAATGCGGATGCATTTCATCCGCATCTATCCCGGCGACAAAGTGACCATCGAGCTTTCGCCCTACGACCTGACCCGTGGTCGGATCACCTGGCGCAGCAAAACGTAAGGCTGCTTCATCAAGACGATTAAGTTGAGGAGGTAACACAAATGAAAGTTCGTCCGTCCGTTAAACCCATCTGCGAAAAATGCAAGATCATCAAGCGCAAGGGCCATGTGATGGTCATCTGCGAAAATCCCAAGCATAAGCAGAAGCAGGGCTGAAATACGCTGATGAATCGTATGGGCGGCTGCCCCGCGCGAGCGGGGATCCATACGATTTTATCATACATATCCGGGAGCTTTCCCGCCCGGAACCCAAGGTTGTAACAACCAGATCATTTTGGAGGTGTATCCTACACATGGCACGTATAGCGGGTGTTGACCTGCCCAGAGAAAAGCGCGTTGAAATCGGGTTGACCTATATTTTCGGCATCGGACCGGCGGTATCCAGGAGGATCCTCGCTGAAACCGAAATCGATCCCGACATTCGCGTGAAGGACCTCTCCGAAAACGATATCAGCAAACTGCGCGACTACATCGAGCATCACACCAAGGTGGAGGGCGACCTTCGCCGCGAGGTGTCGCTCAACATCAAGCGTCTGATTGAAATCGGCTCCTACCGTGGCATCCGCCACCGCCGCAGCCTGCCTGTCCGCGGACAGAACACCAAGCAGAACGCTCGTACCCGCAAAGGCCCCAAGAAGCAGGTTGCCGGCAGCAAGAAAGCAACCAAGTAAGGGAAGCTGAATCATTAAAGCCTTTAGGCACGGAGGGAAAATACCATGGCAAAAGCTACCTTGAAGAAGGTTTCGCGCAAGCGCCGTGAAAGAAAGCTCGTAGAGCGCGGCGTAGTGCATATCCGTTCTTCGTTCAATAACACCATCGTTACCATCACCGACACCGTCGGCAACGCCCTTTCATGGGCCAGCGCAGGCGGCATGGGCTTCCGCGGCAACAAGAAGTCTACGCCCTTCGCGGCGCAGATGGCGGCCGAGACCGCTGCCAAGGCCGCGACGGAATTCGGCCTTCGCACTGTCGATGTGTACGTCAAGGGTCCCGGCTCGGGCCGTGAAGCAGCCATCCGCTCTTTGCAGACCGCCGGCCTTGAAGTGACCATGATCAAGGACGTGACGCCCATCCCGCACAACGGTTGCCGTCCGCCCAAGCGCAGAAGAGTGTAAGAAGGAGGTTCCGTCAAAATGGCACGATATACCGGCGCATTGCTGAAAAGATGCCGTGCATTGGGGATCGAACCTCAAGTCCTTGGCATCAACAAAAAATCCAACCGCGAGGTTAAAAAAAGCTTCCGCAAGCCCAGCGAATACAGCCTGCAGCTGCGCGAAAAGCAGAAAGTCCGTTTCATTTACGGTGTGCTGGAGCGCCCGTTCCGCAACACCTACGAGCGCGCCACCAGCATGAAGGGTCCCACGGGCGAAAACCTTATGCAGCTGCTCGAGCGCCGCTTTGACAACGTGGTCTACCGCGCCGGCTTTGCCGCCACGCGCGCCCAGGCCCGTCAGATGGTCAACCACAGCCATTTCCTTGTCAACGGCAAGAAGGTCAACATCCCTTCCTACGAAGTGAAGTTGAACGACGTGATCACCGTGCGCGAGCGCTCCAAGGCCAGCGAGTATTTCAAGGCCGTGAAAGAGGGCGGTTTCCGCATGATTCCCAAGTGGCTTACCGTCAGCACCGAGGACCTGAAGGCCACCGTCGCTGCGATGCCCACCCGCGAGGATATCGATTTCAGCCTGCAGGAGAACATGATCGTCGAGCTCTACTCCCGTTAACCGTACTGCCCATTCCTTTGGGATAACCTTTGATAGGAGGAGAAGAAGCCGTGATTGCAGAATTCGAAAATCCGCGCATCGAAAAAACCATGCAGAACGATGCCGAGCATTACGCACGCTTTGTCGTAGAGCCCTTAGAGCGCGGCTTTGGCCATACGCTGGGCAATTCCCTGCGGCGCGTGCTGCTCAGCTCGCTGCCCGGGGCTGCTGTGACCAGCATCAATATCGAAGAAGTGCAGCATGAGTTTTCCACCATCGCGGGCGTCAAGGAAGACGTGACCGAGATCATCCTCAATTTGAAGGAGCTTTCGGTGAAGCTGTTTTCCGAGCAGCCCAAGATGCTGGAGATCAACGCGGTCGGCCCCGGCAAAGTCAAGGCCGGAGACATCCGCGTCGACAGCGAGGTGGAGATCGTCAATCCTGATCTGCACATCGCCACCCTGCGCAAGGGCGCCAAGCTGCATATGTGGATGACGCTGGACAAGGGCCGCGGCTATGTGCCCGCGGAGCGCAACAAGCAGAACCCCATGCCCATCGGCGTGATCCCCATTGATTCCATCTATACCCCTATCCGCAAGATGAACTACATGGTGGAGGATACCCGCGTCGGGCAGACCACCGATTATGATAAGCTGGTTCTTGATGTGTGGACGAATGGCAGCATGAGCCCCGAGGAGGCCATCAGCATGGCCGCCAAGATCGTGACGGATCAGCTGTCCATCTTCACCAAGCTGACCGATCAGCCCGCGCCCTCCCTCAGCCTCGAAACGGAGGATTCGGCAGAAGGCCAGAACATGGACATGACCATTGAAGAACTGGATCTGTCCGTGCGCGCCTTCAACTGCCTGAAGCGTGCCGGCATCAACACGGTGGGTGAACTGGTGACCAAGAACCAGGAAGATATGATGAAGGTCCGCAACCTTGGCAAGAAGAGCCTGGAAGAGGTCGGCCAGAAGCTGGCGCTGCTTGGTCTCTCCTTGCGCAATTCTGAAGAATAATCTGCCCGACCTTGGGCAAAGGAGGAATACCCCATGGCACAACGTAAGCTTGGAATGACAGCGGATCAGCGGAAAGCCCTGCTGCGCAACCAGGTTACCAGCCTGCTTTGGCACGGGCGGATCGAAACAACCTTGAGCCGTGCGAAAGAAGTGCGCAGGATCGCAGAAAAAATGGTCACTTTGGCCATTCGTGAGTATGATCACACGGTGCAGGCCACCAAGGAATATCACAACGAGAAGGGACAGATCGTCTCCATCGACGTGACCAACGACCTGCCCAGCAAGCTGCATGCCCGCCGCCTGATGATGGCCTACCTGTATGATTTTCAGGAAGCCAAGAAGCGCGACGAGAGCAAGAGCGATTATAAGGAGCGCACCAAGGACAACAAGCATCCCGTGGTGGAGAAGCTGTTCCGTGAGTATGGCCCCAAGTACCGCACCCGCAACGAGGAGAAAAGCTGCGCCGGTGGCTACACCCGCATCTATCGTCTTGGGCCCCGCCGCGGTGATGCCGCCGAAATGTGCATCATCGAGATGATCTGATCATCCGCCCTTACAACAGGCCCGCGTTCAGCGGGTCTGTTTTTTATACGCGGATCCGCTTGTCTGCGCCCTTTTCATTTCGGCGCGTTTGCGCTATAATAAACGCAGAAATTGAACAAAGCGAGGTAATTCAGTGGGCGGCATCGGCATTCTGTCTGGCGTTTTCGACCCGATCCACCGGGGGCACATTCGGCTGGCGGAGCGGGCTGCCGCCCGTCTGTCGTTAAGCCGTGTCTATATCCTGCCCATGCAGCGCGAGGATGGCAGACAGGCGGCCGCCAGCCTCAAAATGCGCAGGCGCATGGCCGAGGCGGCCTGCGCGGGACACCCTCTGCTTTCCGTGCTGTCGCTGCCGCCCAAGCGCGATACCTTGACCGCCTATGAAGCCGTGCGGCTGATCGCCGGGCAAAACAAAGGCGTGCCCATCTATTTTTTGATCGGGGCCAGCCGGCTGGAAGAGATGCTGCTTAACCCGCATTTGAACGCCCTTGTCAGGCGCTGCGGCTTTGCCGTGTTCAAAACGCCGGGCCATTCCTTTGACAGGCTGGCCGCCTGCGCCGCGGCGCTGAATAAAGAGATCACGGTGATGGATGCCGTTTATCCCCTGACGGAGACGGTGCGCCGCCAGATCGCGCTGCTGAACGACTCGGAAGACCTTTTGCCGCGCGAGGTGGCGTACCTGATCGCACGGGACGGCCTGTACATGCCGCGGTATGAGGAAAAGCT
This sequence comes from uncultured Oscillospiraceae bacterium, assembly GCA_964522425.1. Lineage (GTDB taxonomy): Bacteria > Bacillota > Clostridia > Christensenellales > Aristaeellaceae > DTU024. The sequence continues at coordinate 6,290 of CAZFUT010000054.1, read as the reverse complement.
GAAGACCATGATGACGGCGCAGCGCTTTGCGCACACCGTTTCGGTGCGTGAAACGGCGGCGGAACTGGCGTTTCTCCACGGCGCGCCGCTGTTTAAGGCGTCGGTGGCGGGGATGCTGCACGACTGCGCCAAGTGCATGCCCTTTAAGGTGATGCGCGACATGGCGGTGCAGCAGGGGCTGACGGACAGCGAAGAGGCGCTGTCTTCCGGCGCGTTGCTGCACGGCGTGGTGGGGGCGGCGCTGGCGGAAAGCCTGTTCCATGTGAGCGACGAAGCCGTGCTCAGCGCCATCGCCTGCCACACGATGGGGAAAAAAAACATGAGCCTCTTGGATCTATGCGTCTTTGTCGCCGATACCATGGAGCCTTTACGGCGCGACTTTGAGGGCCTGAGCGAGATCCGCTTATTGGCGCGTACCGATCTGCGCCTTGCCGCTGTCCGTTGTCTGGAATCGACGCGGCGGCATGTGCTGGCGCAGGGCGGGCACTACGGCGGCCAGTCGGCGGAAGCGCTGGAGGACCTTTTGCAAACAATATCCACGATGAAGGAGGGTGAAGAATGTCCGAAAGAGACAATGCCATCTATGTAGCCGAACAACTCTATGAGCGCAAGGCGCAGGATATCCTGGTGCTCAACGTTGCCCATCTGACCGTGCTGACCGATTATCTGGTGATCGCCAGCGGCTTTAACGCCCTGCAGGTAAAGGCGCTGGCCGAGCATATCGATACGAAAGCCCAGGAAAAGGGGATGGAGCTGCGTCGCACCGAGGGTACGGCCGAGGGCAAGTGGATCGTGATGGACTTCAGCGGCGTCATCGTGCATATATTCAACCAGCAGGAGCGGGACTATTACCGCCTTGAACGCCTGTGGGCCGACGGCACCAACCGCATCGCGCTTCCCTTTGACAAGCCTGAGGAAGAAACGCCTTCATGAATATTCAGTTGTACCTGTACAAAAAGAACTTCGACGTGCAGAAAGCGCTGCGCTTCTTTAAGGAGCGCAGAATCGCCGTCCAGATCGTCGATATGACCAGGCATAAGCCGGGGCTGCGCGAGCTGGCTGTTTTTGTAAAGGGCCGGGGGGCCAAAGCGCTGGTGGATGCCGCTTCCCCGAAGGTGAAGGAGCATCCCATCCACTACACCGCCGACGAAGACCGTATTCTGGCCTATCTGACGGAGCATCCCGAGTTTCTTGTGACACCGCTGATCCGTGACGGCGCGCGTTCCATGGTAGGGTTCGACGAAAAAACGCTGGCCGCATGGATCGGTGAATGATAAGGAGGATCCATATGAAAAAACTATCCCTGTTACTGGCTGCGGTGGTTCTGGTGGCCGCGGTAGGCATCGGTGTGCTGTCGGGGCAGAGAAACACGCTGACGACGGCCAAAAACGACCTTGAAAAACAAGTGGCTGAACTGACCGAGAAGAACGAGGCCCTCACCAAGCAGGAAGAAGCGTTCAAGACGCTGGAAGGCGAAAAAACCAAGGCGGATGAAGCGATCAAAGCCCTTGAAGGCGAAAAAGCCAAGGCGGACGAAGCGATCAAGGCCCTCGAAGGCGAAAAGGCCAAGGCCGATGAAGAACTGAAGGCTGCACAGACGGCGCTGGAAACCCTGCAAGGGGAGAAGGACAAGGCGGCGGCCGATCTGACGGCGGCGCAGGCGGCGCTGAAAACGGCGCAGGACGAGCTGGCGGCGCTGAAGGCCGACAAGGATAAGAGCGAGAGCGGCCTGTCCGAAGCACTGGAGAGCCTGAAGGCCAAGGCCGCCGAGCTGGAAACGCAGTTGGCCGCCAAAACGCAGGAGTTTGAAACGGCGCTGGCCGGCAAGGTGAAGGAGCTGGAAACGGCCCTGACCGACAAGGAAGCCATCTCCAAAGAGCTGGACAAGGTGAAGAATGCCCTGCTGGCGGGCATCCCGGATCCTCAGGAGGCAGATGAACCGGACAAGGTATCCGAAAAGGCCGCAGTGATCACCATCCTGCACACCAACGATGTGCACAGCCGGGTGGAAGGCAACGACAAAGATCAGATCGGTTACGCGCGCCTGGCGGCCATCGTCAAGGGCACCCGGGCGAATGGGCCCACCCTGCTGCTGGATGCGGGCGATACGCTGCACGGCATGGCCTTTGCCAACCTTGAAAAGGGCATGAGCGTGGTGAAGCTGATGAACATGCTGGGCTATGACGCCATGGCCCCCGGCAACCATGACTTCAACTACGGCTTTGACAGGCTCAAGGAACTGGAAAAGGAGATGGACTTTTCGCTCCTTAGCGCCAACATCATGGGCGCGGATGGCAAGAACGCCTTCTCGCCCTATACCATTTTGGAATGCGGCGGCCATAAGATCGCGGTCATCGGCGCGGAAAACCCGCAGATGGTGACGGCCATCCACCCCGATATGATCAAGGGCTTGACCTTTGAATCGCTCGACGTATTGAAGGATGTTGTGAAGGAAGCGGCCGAGCAGAGCGACGCCGTGATCATCCTGGCGCACTGGGGCGCGGATGACGCCTATAAGCCCAACAGCGGCGCACTGGCCGCCATCCCCGGCGTTGACCTTGTGATCGACGGGCACAGCCATACCTTCTTCGAAAACATTAAGCAAGTTGATGGCCATGCGCTGGTGGTCAGCGCGGGCGAATACATGAAGAATATCGGCCGCGTGGTGATGCGCTTTGATCCGAATGGCAAGTTGGCCGAATGCACCGCGCTCCCCATTCCCTTTGAAATGGCTGCGGAGAACATACCGGACGAGGAAACGGCTGCGTTTATCGGCACCATTCAGGCCGCGCAGGATGAAATACTGAACATCGTGGTAGGCAAAACGGAAGTCAAGCTGGACGGCGAGCGCGAGACCAACCGCACCGGCGAAACCAACCTCGGCAACCTGGCCACCGACGCGCTGCGCTGGTACACCAATGCGGACATTGCCTTTACCAACGGCGGCGGTATCCGCAAGAGCATTGAACAGGGCAGCATCACCAAGCGCGACGTGGTGGAGGTGTTCCCCTTCGGCAACAGCGTGGTCACCATTGAAGTGAGCGGCGAACAGATACTGGCCGCCATGGAGCATGGATTGAGCAAATACCCCGAGCAAAACGGCGGCTTCCCGCAGATCAGCAACGCGAAGATCGTCTTTGATGGACAGGCGCAGCCCGGCGGCCGTGTGCTGCTGATGGAGGTTGGCGGAAAACCCATCGAAAAGGATAAGAACTACATTCTGGCAACCAATGACTTCCTGGCGGCGGGTGGCGACGGATATGAGATGTTCAAGGGCGAAACCATCCTGCAGTACCGCGGCACGATGGATGAAGCCTTCGGCGCCTATGTAACGGAAAAGGGCGTCGTGGACACCAAGGTGGAAGGCCGCGTCACCGTGGCCCCCCCGGTGGAGCCCGTTGCCGAGCCGGCAGCCAAGGAAGAACCTGCTAAGGAAGAAGCTGCCAAGGCCGAACCCAAGGCGTTGGAGCCTGTGAAAGCCGCCAAGGACGGCTTTGCCGGCCCTGTCGCCGTGTTGGTGGGCTTTAACGACATGGGGGAGATCGTTTCCCTTGTGATCGGCGATGAAAGCTTCAGCGAAACGGACGGTTTGGGTGCGGAAGCGCTGAAACCCGAGTTTGCGGCGCAGTTTATCGGCAAAAAAGCGCCTTTGAAGATCACTGACATCGACGCCCTCAGCGGGGCGACCATTACCTCCGAAGCGGTGGTAGCGGCCATCAACGAGGCGGCGGCGACGCTTCAAAAGTAATACATAGGCCATGTTTACGGGCGGGGAAACGTTTCCCCGCCCTTTTGACACCCCTGCCCAATGCTGATATAATTCTGTTTGCCGATACCTTCGGGATCGGACAGGGCATCCTATCACCATACGTCAGGTATCATGTATCGAACTTGAACGGAGGAAGAAAAAATGAAAAGAACCGAAGTCAAACGTCTGACGATCCGTGCCTTCTTTATCGCGCTGGTGGCGCTGCTGGGGCTGACGCCGCTGGGGCTGATCCCGCTGGGATTCATCAACGTCACGGTGCTGTGCATCCCGGTGATCACCGGCGCGCTTTATATGGGCGCAAGGGGCGGGCTGCTGCTGGGCTTTGCCTTTGGCACCGTGAGCACGATGAGCATGCTGGGCCTGTCGCTGACGCAGCCGAGCATGCTGGCGTCCACGCTCTTTGCGTCTTCGCCCATATTGGCCCTCATCATGTGTTATCTGCCGCGGCTGATGGTGCCGCTGGCCGCGCTGGCTGTCTATAAGCGCATGGGAAAAAGGCCCGCTGCCGTGCCCGCCGCCGCGCTGGCAGGGTCGCTCACCAACACGGTGCTCTACCTTGGGCTGATGCTGCTGTTTTATGTGGCGCGGGGCCTTGACGCCCAGCCCATCATCGGCCTGATCCTGGGCACGGGCTTTGTCGGCGGCGGTTCGGAAGCGGTGGTGGCTGCGCTGCTGGTGCCGCCCATTCTGGCCGCGGTGCGGAAGATCGATTGACGACAGATTTCCCGTAAGGAGAAACGTATGATCTTTGTCATGGACATCGGCAATACCAACATCAAGTCGGGCCTGTTTAACGGCAGCCGCATGGAGCAGTACTGGCGCATTTCCACCAACAGGCAGAATACCAGCGACGAATACGGCATCACGCTGGAGGATATGTTCCGCCACAGCAAGGTGGATATGAAGGTGGTGGAGGGCATCGTCATTTCATCGGTCGTGCCCACCGTCAACTACACCATCGACCACATGTGCCGCGACTTTTTCGGCATGGAGCCGATGTTCGTGACGCCGGGCATCAAAACGGGCATCAACATCCGCTACGAAAACCCCAAGGAGCTGGGCAGCGATCGCATCTGCAACGCGGTGGCGGCCTATACCAACCACGGCGGCCCCTGCATCTATATCGACTTTGGCACCGCCACCACCTTTGGGGCGGTGGATGGGGCAGGCTCCTTCCTTGGCGGCTGCATCTGCCCCGGCATCCGCATCGCCAGCGAAGCGCTGGTGACGGGCACGGCCAAGCTGCCGCACTTTGAATTGGTGAAGCCGGAACACCTGATCGGCAAAAGCACCGTTTCCAACCTGCAATCGGGCCTGATCTACGGCTATGTGGGGCAGGTGGAGTATATCGTGGCGCGCATGAAGGATGAAATGGGCGAAAAGAACGTCAAGGTGGTGGCGACGGGTGGCTTTTCCCATTTGATCGCGTCGGAAACCAGGGTGATCGACGTGATCGACGGGATGCTGACGCTCAAGGGCCTGCGCATCATCTACGAAAAGAACGCCCCTGCCCGCTAAAGCGATACAGATTACAGGGGGCGCCTGAAAACGGCCAATGGTCAACGGACGGGTGAACGAGGGAGGTCGAGCAATGAGACGGTCAGATCGGGAAGTTCGGAGCGGGGCTGAAATTTTCGATATCCTGAACCGCTGCGATACAGTAAGGATCGCCATGCAGGGAGAAAAGCATCCGTACGTGGTGCCGGTATCCTTCGGTGCGGAGATGGCGGACGGCAGGCCTGTCGTTTATTTTCATTGTGCGCGAGAGGGGCTGAAGGCAGAAATGCTGAAAGCAAATCCCTATGTCTGTGTTGAAGGCGACATCTTCATCAGGACAGAGCCGACTGATCATGGAATAACCGCGCGCTACGAAAGCGTGATCGGCTTCGGAGAATGCCGTTTTGTGACGGATGCGGATGAAATCATCCACGGGCTGCAAGTGTTAACCGGGCATTACGGGTACGTGGATTTTCCCCTTGACGGCTGCAGATCGCTGGAGCGCCTGTTTGTGGGGAAAATCGTGCTGGACGAGATAACCGGGAAAAGGAATCTGCCGGAAACAGCCGCAGCGGCGAATGCAGCAAGTCCCGAAAAGTGAAGGATGGACGCCATAATAACCAGGGGCTGTTGTTATGGATAATGCATAAAGATTTTAGGTATAAACAGAATATGCGACAATTTCGCCTCCTGCTGCGTCTATATGGATAGAGAACAGTGCAGGAGGTTTATTGATGAAGCATGGAAAATGGCTGAAAACGGCGCTGCTGGCGCTGCTGATCGCCGCGCAGGCCTCGGCCCAAACGGGCGCTCTGGCGCAGGATAAGGCTTCCGTTGTACGGCAATGCCGCAGCCTTACGAGCAAAAAGGAGCTGCTGCCCATCCTGCGCGCGCTGCCGCTGCAAAACATGGGCGTGACGCCGCCACCTGAAGAAACCCTTGTGTACGACGGGGGCGCGCTCTTTAGCCCCAGGGAAAGCGAATACGGCGTGTTCCTGCCTTCGGGCACCTTGCAAGTGGAATA
>CAZFUT010000053.1:0-17924 GCA_964522425.1 uncultured Oscillospiraceae bacterium | reverse complement strand
TGCCGCCGTACCTGCGCGCGGCGGAGAGGGCAAACATATGGTCGTCCTCGTTGATGGTGCCGCCCACGGCGCACAGGCTGTTATGGCAGTTGGTCAGCACGTAGGGCATGGGGAATTTTTTCATGCCCGAGGCTCTGGCCGTCTGCACGATACCCACATAGGTAATATCGTGGCTGGTCATGCTGTCAAAGCGCATTTTCAGGTGGTCCATATCCCCGCTTTTGTTGTGCGCCCGCATAATACCGTAGGCGATGGTGCCCTTGAGCGCTTCCGCCCGCGTTACCGGGCAGCCCGAAAAGCGGCTCGCTTCCCCCTCCTCGGTTACGATCTGGCGGCCATGAAGTAAATAAACGCCGCTCTCATACAGTTTCAGCATGGTCTTTCTCTCCTTACAGATAATCTGTCATCCATCATGTTCTTACAGCACCAAGGGTTTAATCTGGCGCACCACATCCAGAATGGTACCGTCCCGCGCTTCCAGAACGGCCACGATTTTGTCTGTCCATTCCAGCGCGTCCGGTGTTCCGACCAAGCTGTACGCCTTTTCCTTAAGGCTTTCTATGGTGACATGCGGAATACCGGCCCTGTCCAGGCAGGCCATCAGGTCAGGCCGCAGGGGATTCACCGCAATGCCGTAGTCCGTCACCAGCACGTCCACACAGTCGCCGGGGGTGGTCACAGTCACAACATGCTCGCAGACCGTGGCCATACGTCCGCGCACCAAGGGCGTCACGATAACGCATACCTTGCTGCCTGCCGCCGTATCGGGATGGCCGCCCGGCGCGCCGCGCAGGACGCCGTCCGATCCGGTCAGCACGTTCACATTAAAGCCCGTGTCAATTTCCAGCGCCGCCAGCACGACGAAATCCAGCTTATTGACAAAGGCGCCCTTGTTGGCGGGATTTGCATATTGGCTGGCGCTCATCTCATAATGTCCCGGCGTCTGATGGATGCTGTTCTCCGCGTCCAGATCAAAATCCTGCACGTCGATGATCTTGCCAACCTTGCCCTTCCTGAGCATTTCCACCATCGGCCCGCAAATGCCGCCGATGGCCCAGCCCATTTTGATGCCGCGCTCATCCATATACTTTTCCAAAAACAGGTTGGCCGCAAGCGAAGGGCCGCCAACGCCGGTCTGGAAAGAGAAGCCTTCCCTAAAGTATGGGGTGGACGCTATCACTTTCGCCACGTTTTCAGCCATCATCAGGTCCCGGGGATTCTGGCTGATGCGGGCGGCCGCGCTGGCAATTTTCTTCGGCTCGCCAATGCTGTCCACCACGACGACGGCATCTACATCGATCGCCTCAACAGAGGCTGGCATGTTGGGAAAATCCACCAGGCAGTCGGTCACAACGATGACGTGGTCGGCATACTTTGCATCCGTCATCGCGTAGCCCAGCGAGCCGCAGTTGCTCTTGCCGCCAATCCCGCGGCAGTTGCCCATACAGTCGCTGGTGGGCGCCGCAACAACCGCGACATCGATATGGACTTCACCCGCCTCAATCGCGCGGGGGCGGCCCCCGTGGCTGCGAATGACGGCAGGCGTCCTGAGCTTGCCGGCGCTGACGACTTCGCCGATTCTGCCGCGTATGCCGCTGGTCTGAATGCCGACGACCTTTCCTTCTTCAATGTACTGCGCCACCGGGTCATGCGCTTCGCCAAGGGACGTGGCGGCAATAGTGATGTCCTCAAGGCCCAGCGACTCAATCGCGGCCCGCATCACCATGTTCACCACATAATCCCCGTTGCGCAGATGATGATGAAAAGAAAAAGTCATGCCGCTTCTGGCGCCGACCTGCTTTAAAGCGTCCTCAAGGGACGGCGCAATCTTGCTCTCCCGTGGCATCTCGCAGCGCCGCGTGCAGGGGGCCGCCTTTTGCAGATACCTGCCGTCCATGTAATTCTTTCCCCGATACACGTCCCTGCCGTTTTCAAGCAAAAACGCGGGGATTTCGCGTCCAACAGCGTTTTTCATACCAGATCTCCCTCGTACATGCCGCAGGCCTTTGCCAGACGCAGCGTATGCTCAGCCCCGGGAATAAAGGCGGCGTCCACCATTTTCCCGTTGACAGTAAAGACACCGACTCCCTGGGCAGCCGCTTCGCGGAAAGCCGACAGCACCATTTCGGCCTGCGTCACTTCTTTGGGCGTCGGAGCGAAGATTTCATGCACGGGACGAATCTGTTTCGGATTAATCAGGCTCTTGCCGTCAAATCCCATTTCCTTGTTCTGTTTCGTCTCGGCGATGAAGCCTTCCATATCATCAAGGTCGGTAAAAACCGTATCGAAGCACTGCACGCCGGCGGCGCGCGCCGCGATAAGCATCATGCCGCGCGCCGTTACCATATCAATGCCGCTCCTTGTGGGCTTGGTCTGCATACACTTGCGAAAATCGCCGCCGGAAATGGCAACGCCAAACATGCGCGGAGACGCCGCACAAATCTCATAGGCGTTCAGGATACCCCTGGGGGTTTCCAGCGCAGCCATCAGAAGGGTGCGCCCGGCTTCCGCGCCGAACTCCTTTTCCGCCGCTTCCACCGCTTCTTCCACCGTCAAAACATCCCGGGCGCTCTCACACTTGGCGATGCGAATGCCGTCCGCGCCGCCCGCCACGCACACCCGAACGTCTTCCCGCCAGTGCGGCGTATCCAAACCGTTGATGCGCACGATGACTTCGGTGTCCCCGTAATCAATCGCCGTGAGCGCGTGATAGAGGCTAAAGCGCGCGGCGTCCTTCTGGTTTTCGGCCACCGCGTCCTCCAGATCCAGCATAATCGAATCGGCGCCATAGATATAGGCGTCCTTGATCAGTCCCGGCCGCTGCGCGTTCATAAACATCATGGTGCGGCGCAGCCGAAACCTTTCGGGCCTGGGACGTTGCGTCATCGAATAACACCTCCCCACGGAACGCCGCTTTCACTCCGGCCAGCGGCCCTGAACACAGCGCATTCGACGCGCGCCTTGAGGGTGCAGTCCAGCGCGCCCTGGTCCACCACGGTCACACGCGCGCTTTTCACCTCCAAACGCTCCAGCGTTTCCAGCACGGTCGCTTTGATTTGCCGGCCGTACTGGTTCAGCACGCTGGAAGATATTTCCAATGCGATACCGCCTTCAGCGGGCTCCACCGTCACCTGCGCATCGCTGCTTTCCAGCGTGCCGGCCAACGCATGCGTTTCAATGATCATGACATATCCGCTCCTTTACCTGTCAGTAACGCTTTGCGTACATTTTGAGCGCGGCCAATAAAAGCGGCGATATTCCCCTGCCGCGTCTGTATCGGGATATCGCCGCTTCCCTTTTTCTGCCGCGGTCAGGCCGTTTTCTCTTTCCTGAACCATTTGGCAAGGCAGGGCTTCACAAGCGGCATCACCAGCATCAGCACGATGATGATCAGCAGCACCAGCGTGATGGGCTTGGCAATGAACACCTGATACATGTCGCCCTTGGCCAAAATGATCGCGTTGCGCAGGTTCTTCTCTACCATTGGCCCTAACACCAGCCCCAGAATCAAAGCCGCGCCGTTAAAGTGCAGCTTGTTGAACATAAAGCCGATCACGCCCGCAAGAATCATGATGTAAATGTCCGTGATGCTGCGGCCGTTGGAATAGGAACCAAGGAAGCATAGCATGATAATGATGGTGCCCAGCATGCTGTAGGGAATGGACAGCACTTTGGCAAACACCTTGGCTATGCCTATGGCCACGATGACCATAAAAATATTGGTAAAGAACATGCTGGTAAACACGGTGTACAGGTAAATCGGCTTGGTGGCCAGCAGCAGCGGGCCCATGTTGACGCCCTTGATCGCCAGCGCCGTTGCCATAATGGCAGCCGCGTTGCCGCCCGGTATGCCCAGCGCCAGCAGCGGCACCATTGCGCCGCCGGTCGCGCCGTTATTGGCGGCTTCCGACGCCGCAACGCCCCTCGGATTGCCCTTGCCGTACGATTCGGGATTTTTGGAGGACCGCACCTCGATCGCGTAGCTGAGGAAGGCGGCAATGGTAGCGCCGGCGCCGGGCAGGATGCCGACGGCCGTACCGAGCAGAGAGGAACGGAGGATGGTCACCTTCATTTCCCACAGTTCCTTAAAGCTCATCAGCTTAGTCGCAACCGAACCAGAAACCAGCTGACCCACCTTTTCTTTCTTTTTCGCCAGCTGCTTGAGCACTTCGACAACCGCAAACAGGCCGATCATCACGGGAATCAGCTCGATTCCGGCCGCAAGCAGGGGGCTGCCGAAGGTAAAGCGGATATCGCCTTTGATGGGATCGATGCCGATGCAGGCCAGCCATAGGCCGATCAGGCCGCTGATCACAGTGCGCACGCCGTTGCCCTTCTCCAAGGTGACCAGAATGGACAGGCCCAAAAACGAAACCGCGAACAGCTCGGAGGGCCCGAATTTTAAGGCGACACTGGCCAGAGGCTGTGTGAGCAGGAGCAGAGCCAGGCAGCTGATAATGCCGCCGATAGCGGAGCACACCATCATAACGCCAAGCGCCCTGCCGGCTTCGCCGCGCTGCGCCATGGGATAACCGTCAAAGGTCGTCGTAGCGCTGGACGGCGTTCCGGGAATCGAGAAAAGAATAGCGCTGATGCCGCCGCCGGTTATCGCGGCGCAGTAAACCGCCACAAGCAGCGCAATGGCCGGAAGAGGCTCGAGCGCATAGCTGAATGTCATGGCGATTACCACGGCCATGGAGGCGCTGATTCCGGGCATGGCGCCCATCACCACGCCGACGACAGTGCCGATGCAAATGTAAAGCAGGGTAGCCGGGTTGAAAACCACACCCAGAGATTGCTGAAGTAATGCTAACATGCTGCCTTGTTCCTCCTTTAGAACAGATTCCGCAGGAACTTTTCAATGCTTCTGGAGAAATCGCGGAACACGCCGGTGCCGCGGGGAAGGATGATGCCCATGCCCTTGTAGAAGATCAGATACAGCACGACGGTAACGCCCAAGCTGAAAATGAGCGCCTTCCACCATGTCTTTTCGCCCAGCAGCATACAGAATACGGTGCAGAAAATCAGCGATGTAATAACGAAGCCCAGCACATCCACCAGAGCGGCGTAAGCAACCATGCTCACAACGCCCCACAGGATACGGGATTTCAGCATACCGGCCAGCGTGATGTTCTTAAAAGACGCGGCGACGGACCGCTCTTCCTTTGGGGTTTTGCGAATAACCTGAACAATGTTAATAATCAGGAACAGGATGATCAGCAGCAGGATGCTGACCGACCATTGCTTGGCGGACAGCTCGCCGGCCACGTCCGCAGGGAGGGTAGTCGCGGCGTCGATCGCGCAATACCCGAAGAAAACAATCAATACGGCGCTGAATAAAACTTCCAGAAACATTGGATTTCCCTCCAATTTTATGGTGGAATCCGCCGCAGCGGTTTCCGAAAGCCCGGAAACCGCTGCGCCGAAAGGATCACGCGTTAGGCGCCATAGAGCAGCTCGTTGATGGCCTCGTTGTACTCTTTCCAGATTACCTTAAAGTCATCCCGCTCCGCATAGCCTTCACGGTCGTTCAGGCCGTTGGCTTCCTTCCACTCGATCCAAGTCTTGTCGGTCGCCATGACATGGGCAACGGCCTCGCAGAAAGCGTCCATGGCTTCTTCGGGCGTTCCCTTCATGGCGACCATGCCGCGCCAGGGGCCGATGGTCGCGTCATAACCAAGCTCCACCGAGCAGGGCACCTTGGGCAACGCGGAAGAGCGGTTCTCCGACAGAATGACCACGGCATTCAGCATGCCGGAATTGTAGTATTCGGCGCCGTCGGCGGGGGAACCCAGCGTCATGCTGGCATGCGAGCCAATAACCATCGCATAGGCTTCGGAACCGTCGGCAGCCACGATCGTCACATCGATGCCGGCCTTTTCGAACAGTTCCTGCGCGGACACCGCGTCGATGCCGGTTATCGACTGCAGGGACATGGTCAATTCGCCCGGATGCGCCTTGGCATACTCTACCATGCCGGCGAAGTCGGAAAACGGCAGCTTGGGATCGGTGTAAATCACGTTGGAATCCTGCACCAGACGGATAACAGGCTCGGTATCATTGAGCATATCGAAGGGCAATTCCAAGTCGCCATGGATCTGTTTTTGGGCGGCAATGGCATGCGAGGGGGTATACATAGCGTAGTTGTAGCCGTCAGCGGGCTGCTTGGCGAAATGCAGCGCGCCGTTCACGCCCGAAGCGCCCGACACATTGTTGATGACAATGTTGACGCCAAGGTATTTTGCCACCTGAGGCATCAGAGCGCGCAGCGTGGTGTCGGTGCCTGAGCCGACATCAAACGTGCAGGTGATTTCGATGTCGTCTTCCCATTCCCACGCGGCCATGGCAAATGCAGGCACAGACAGGATTGCAAGCGCAATCACCAGAGACAGTATCTTTTTCATCCGAGGTTCCTCCTTTAATTGTTGTATTGAACAGGCTTCCGCCTGCTTATACCGTTTAGGACCCGGCAAAGCGCCAGGCTTCGCCCCAAGGCGGCATGCTCCCACGATCGCCGCAAAAGCCGTGCTCACGGCTCTGTATCGCCTTGGCCGTATCCCTTCACAAAGAGGGCAGCACGCTTAATTCATCCAGCTTAAGCATCGCCTCGATAACAGAATCCGCCTTATTCCCGATCACCGCTTCCATAACGCCGCGCGCCTTGGCGGCCACCTGAGAGGCGGTCAGCGGGTTATCCACGCTTCCGGAAGCGTCCGCGACGGTTTTTTCCGCTTTGGTTCCGTCCTTCAGGAAAAGCTCCGTTCTGCAGCCCCAGTGCTCAGGATAATTCGCGGTAAAGGCTGCATCCGTTTCCACCCGAATGCGGCCGAGCAGGCTGCGGATTTCTGGACGCTCTATGCTTTCGGGCGAAAAATGCCGCAGGCTCACCTCTCCATCCAGCATGGCGCAAGCCGCCGTATAGGGCGTTGAAAACTTGGCTTCCACAGGGGTATGCGGATCGCGGGACCCCCGGCTCATGCCGCACTGCTTGTTGCCAACCAGATAGGTATACACCACCGCGTGATCCAGCTTCTCCGCCGCATCCGGCCTTTCCCGGCGCAGGGCGAGGGCCGCGTCTATGGCACAATGGGTAGAGCGGCAGCAGGGGTAGGGCTTGTTGTCCATGGACAGAATCTCCCACTTTTCACCCAAGCCCCCGGTGACAAGGCGGACGTCAAACGCATCGCTCATGGCGGACAAAAGACCGCCATCCGCCGCCGTCAGAATGTGTTCGGGGCCGGTCATGCCCGCCTTGGCAAGCAAGGCCGCTTCCAGGCCCGATTGCGCGGCCCGTCCGGGATGCAGCACCTTGCAGCTGGCGCTGTCCCCTAAAAAGGCCCATAATCCGAAGGACTGCGTCCCTGCCATCCCCAGCGCGGAAACGATCCCGTCCTCGCTGAGCCCCAGCAATTTCGCGCACGCCGCCGCCGCGCCAAAGGTGCCGCATGTCGATGTGGCGTGCCACCCCTTGTTGCGGTGGGCGGAAACGCCAAGCGCCATACCGATGCGGGCCATCACCTCGTAGCCGCAAATAACAGCCTCAATCAGCTCACTGCCGGACTTGTCCAGATACTGCGCCAGACTCCACGCGGCGGGAATCACCACGGTGCCGATATGCGTTTTGGAGTTGGTATGCACATCATCCAATTCCAGCGTATGGCTCATCATGGCGTTAAGGAAAGCCGCGTCGGAAACAGGCGCTTTGCGGCCCTGTCCCCATACGTCCGCTTCCCGCTTGGCCTTCCCGCTTTTTTCAGCCCAAGCATTGCCGACGGACATAACCTGCGTGCCGGCAGCCGCGCCGATGCCGACCCCCACATTGTCTAAAATGCAGAGTTTTGCAGCCTGCATCACCCTGTCCGGCACCGCAGACAGGGATAAGCCCGCAATGAATCCCGCGAGTGTGCGCAGTTCCGACATAACCGAATCGTCCTTTCCATCATCGCGTTATTGGACAGCCGTTCAGGCCGTCGCACATCCGTTACTGTTGTATCTGGTTGCATCATAGCAGTTTACCCCAAATAAATCAAATTTATTTTTTGTCATATATGACATATATTTATTCTATATCCCCTCCCGCATAAAAAGTATCCGCACTTTAGCCGATTCCTGTTTTTCAGACCTTGCATCTCATGCTGTCCGGTCCTATAATAAAAACGCTTATAGAATGCGCTCCGTGATTTCGTCACCTCGCGCAAAAATCATCTATACCCTATCCGGATTCCAGAAAAGGGAGCATTGCATGGAAAACATCGGTTTACTTCTGCTCACGCTCGTTGTGGGCGCCATCGGCGGACTGCTGCTTTTTCGTTTCAAAGTGCCCGGCGGGATGATCGTGGGCGCGATGCTCACCGTTGCCGTCCTCAACATCGGTTTTCAGAAAGCCTATTTGCCTTCCTTTGCCCGCACCATCACCCAGATGCTGGCGGGCGCTTATGTTGCCTGCACGGTATCCAAGGACGACATCAGGCGCTTTCCCCACATCTTCAGGCCTTATCTTTGGGTGATGCTTTCCTACCTTGCCCTGAATCTTATTTGCGGTGTCATCATCCGTCTGATCACGCCAAACATTTCGCTCTTCACCGCGCTCATGAGCTGCGCCCCGGGCGGCATGACGGATATCCCCATCATTGCGGCGGAAATGGGCGCGGACGTTACCAAGGTCGCGGCGCTCCAGTTTGTGCGCATGTCCGTGGGGCTGAGCGTTTTTCCCGCGCTGATTTCCACCACCCTGGCCAAGAAAAGAACCGCGGGTACGGCGGCCGCTAAAACAAGGAAAAAAGCGTCGGGCACCTTTCCCCAGATGCTGCTTACCCTGGCGGTTGGCTTCGCTTCAGGCATGCTCGGTAAAATGATCGGCATTCCGGCAGGGACGATTCTTTTCTCTGTGATCGGGGTGCTTATCTTCAAGCTGCTGGGCGGCCACGCTTACATACCGCTTGCGCTCAGGCGCGTGGCGCAGATCCTTACCGGCGTTTATATCGGCACCTGCTTTACGTCCCAAAACATGAAGGAGCTCTTCACTTTGTGGCCGGCCGCGCTCGTGCTGCTGGCGGGGTTCAGCGTCAACTGCATCCTCATGGGGTACATCAATTCGCGCTTCTCCCACCTTAACCGGGCTGAGGCCATGCTGGTTTCCACGCCGGCAGGCGCCTCCGACATGGCGCTGGTTTCTGCGGACATGGGCATCACCAATCCCGAGGTCAGCGTCATTCACGTCATGCGCATGATCACCGTCGTCACCCTGTTTCCCCATCTGTTAGCCCTGTTCGCAAGGCTGTTGGGATAAGCAGCCATTCCATGCATAAGGATGAAATGTTTATGAGCACAAAGGAAGCCGCAAAAAAATTCGACAGCCAGCGCAGGCGCTGCCGCACGTATTATCTCCTCTATGGCATCGGCATGTTGGGCGCGCTGGCCATGATGATTATCAGGCAGAACGAAGTCGCGCTGATTGTATTCTGCCTGCTTCTTGCCATGTATCTGCTCATTGTCAGGACTTCCGTCAGGCAGTACACGTCGGAATGGAGAGAATACTGCGTGCGTCTGTTCACCGAAAAATACTTTTCTCCCATAACCTACAGCTACGGCGGCAAAAACTTTAACCGAGACCTGCTGCGCCGCCACATCATGATGCCCCTGTCCAAGAACGGCAGCATCATGGCCCGCAACATCGCCGCCGGCAGCGGTGATGGGGCGGACGCGCTGTTTTTAGATGCAACCGTCCCCATCGGAAACCGCCAAAGCACGCGTTTTCACAGCGGCTGCTGGATGGGCATAAGCCGCAAACCCTCCCGAGAAGAAGATCAGGCCTCTCTATGGATTGTGAAAGGCGCCCTGCTCGCCGGCGGCGCCTATGAAGCGTGGCTTCAGCAGGAGATGGGCTATCAGCCCTGCCCGGCTCCGGACAATATGCCCAAAGACGTCCAGTTTTACAGCCCTTCGGGCAATATGGACGTATCCGGCAAAAGCATGGCCGCCCTGCGCAAACTGCTGGACAGCATCCAAGGCGGCGCGGCCATCACCATCCATCCCGAAGGGCTGTTTGTTTTCCTCCCCCACCGGCTTATCAACAAACTGCCCCCTTCCCTTAAGTTTCCCATTACAGAGGCCATGATCAAACAGCTGAGCTTTCCTGAGCTTGATAACGCCTGCATGCTGGCGCGCGCCTTGCCGCGCTGAGCCGGCAGAAGGGAGGAGCGCCGTGACCGATAAGGAACTTCTGTATATCAAAGCCATAGCCGACGAGGGCAGTATTTCCAAAGCAGCCAAGAAGCTGTATATGACGCAGCCTTCCCTGAGCCACTGCCTTCAGCATGTGGAGGACGTCCTGCAGGTTAAGCTTTTCAGGCGCAGCCCCAGCGGCATTCAGCTCACCTACGCGGGGGAAAAATACTATCGTTTTGCCACCCAGGTGCTCCATCTATACAACAATCTGAAAATGGACATATCTGACATCAGCGAATTGAAAAGAGGCCGCATCACCATCGGCACTACGATCTTTCTGGGAGCCATCGTGCTCCCGCAGATTTTGCCGGCCTTCAGGCGGGTTTTTCCCAATGTTGAAGTAGTGATCCACGAATCCACTTCCAGCGAGTTGGACGACGCCCTCGCTCAGCAGCAGTTGGAATTTGCCATCGTCCACACCGTACCAAGCATCCCATGCATCGAAAACGTGCAATATACCCTCATACACCGGGATCCCTTTGTCGTTGCCGCCACTCCCGAAATGGGGCTTTCCCGCTATGCGGAGACAGTGCCGGGCGATGAGTTTCCCCTCATTGACCTTCATCATCTGCTCAGCCTCCCCTTTATCGGTTTGGATCGGGGAAAACGCATCCATCAGGTAGTCAATGATATCTTTACACGGTTCGGTACGCAGCCTACCACCATTCTCACCTCTAAATCCTTTGAAACCGCCAGGCAATTATGCGCCAGCAGTTATGGCGTAACAATCCTGCCGCTGGATTACATACGCTTTTTCCCCGATAGACAAGCGCTGGAATATTATGCCATCTCCCCGGAATACTTACCTTACTGGGATTTATGCGCCGCCCTCCCCAATGAATACAGCCAATCACGCTTGATAAAGGAGCTGATTCGCTTCATCCGCGAGGCATTTTCCGATACCCCGCACTGAATGTATAAAAACATCCGGGAACCGCTGATGAACCTTCGTTTTAAGCATCTTTTGCCGACCGGCTTCGGGATTCTTCCCGTTCCTCCCGCATAAACAGCCGGCGCCGTCGCCCCTTGAAACGGCCGGGATACGCCCGTTTCATCGCCTTTCCAAATGAGGCGAAACAGGCTATAATATGCTGTAAGATTTTTTTCTTGGAGGACAGCGATGCGCATCGTCATCGTCGGAGCAGGCAAGGTGGGCTCGGCCCTGTGCACGGTGCTGAGCCACGAAGGGCACAGCGTCACGCTGATAGAGCTGAAAGAGGACCGCCTGCAGGATATGCTGGAAAAATGTGAAATACTGGGCGTGCAGGGCAACGGCTCCTTCTATGACGTGCAGATGGAAGCGGGCGTGGACAAGGCCGACATGATGATCGCCGTCACGCCGGAAGACGAAGTGAACATCATCGCCTGCGTGATCGCCATGAAGCTGGGGGCCAAGCACTCCATCGCGCGCGTGCGCACGCCGGAGCACGCCAGCCACATGGGCTTTGTGCGCGATTCTCTGGGCATTACCCGCATGATTAACCCCGACCTGCAGGCCGCGCAGGAGATATACCGCCTGATCCGCTACCCCTCTGCCCTGTCGGTGGAGCCCTTTGTTTCCGGTCGCATCAATCTGGTGGAAATGGCCGTCACCGAGGATTCGGTATTAAGCGGCCTCAGCCTCATCGAAGTGCGACGCCAGTTCCGCAACCTGCTGGTGTGCATCGTGGCGCGGGGCGAAGAAACGATGATCCCCAAAGGCTCTACCCAGCTTCAGGCGGGCGACCGCGTGTTCATCACCGGCACCCCGCAGGAATTGGGCGCGCTGTACCGCAAGATGGGCACGGTGGACCGCATCCGCAACGTGATGATCATCGGCGGCGGCCGCATCTGCCGGTATCTTCTGGAAATGCTGCGCGAGTGGAAGCTGGACATCAAGGTGATCGAGCACGACGCCGACATCGCGCAGGAGCTGGCCGTCTCCTTCCCCGATATCTCGGTCATCCACGGCGACGGCACCGACCAGGCGCTGCTGGACAATGAAAACATACAGGGCTACGACTGCGTGATCACCTTGACGGGCATCGACGAGGAAAACATCATCCTGTCCATGTTCGCGGCCTCGCGCAGGGTGCCGCGCAACGTCACCAAGATCAACCGCACCAACCTGCTCAATATGCTGCACGGCATGGGCCTGCAAAGCATCATCACCCCCGCCGATATCTCCACCACCAACATCGTGCGCGTGGTGCGCGCCATCAGCAATTCGGAGGGGTCGCGCGTGGAAGCGCTGTACCGCTTAAAGGCGTCCAGCGCCGAAGTATTGCAGTTCAGGGTGCAGGAGGGCGCGCGGGCCACGGGGCAGCCCCTCCGCTCGCTGCCCATCAAGCGCGATACGCTGATCGCCGCCATTGTGCGCGGGCAGAAGCTGCTGATCCCCACGGGCGACGACGAAATGCTGGCGGGCGACCATGTGCTGGTGGTGACGCCGGGCGGCGAGTTTGACGACCTTGACGATATTTTGGAGTAAGCGATGAACAAATCCATGGTCCGCTTCGTTTCGGGCCGTATCCTGATGCTGCTGGGCGCGCTGATGCTGCTGCCGCTGGCGGTATCCTTCTATTATCGCGAGCCTGCGCGGCTCAAGGTCGCCTTTGCGGCGGCCATATTGCTCACCGAAGCGCTGGGGCTTGGGCTTTCCGTAAAGCGTCCCGTTTCCAATCGCTTCTATGCCAAGGAGGGGCTGGTCATCTGTTCGCTCATCTGGGTGATGATGAGCTTTTTGGGCGCGCTGCCCCTGGTCGTAAGCGGCGAAATGCCCGGCATCGTGGACGCCTTTTTTGAAATAGCGTCCGGCTTCACCACCACCGGGGCCTCGGTGCTGCCGCAGGTGGAAACCCTGCACCGCTCCTCGCTCTTCTGGCGCTCCTTTACCCACCTGATCGGCGGCATGGGCGTGCTGGTGTTCGCGCTGGCCCTGCTGCCCAAGACCGACGCCGACGACGTGTTCATCATGAAGGCCGAGGTGCCCGGCCCCGCCTTTGGCAAGCTGGTGTCCAGCCTGCGCACCACGGCGCGCATCCTGTACGCCATCTATCTGGTGATGACGGGGCTGCTGGTGCTGGCGCTGCTGATATGCGGGATGCCGCTCTTTGACGCCGTATGCCACGCTTTCGGCGCGGCGGGGACGGGCGGCTTCGGCATCAGAAACGCCTCCGTCGCCCCCTACCCCACCTCCGTCCATGTGGTGCTGGGCATAGCGATGCTGATGTTCGGCATCAATTTTAACCTCTACTACCTGCTGCTGCTCAAAAAGGCGCGCGCCTTCTTTCAGGATGAAGAGCTGAAATGGTACCTTGCGCTGGTGGTGATCGCCACGGCGCTGATCTGCCTGAGCATCTACCCCCTCTATCAAAACGGCCTCATCATGCTCAGGGACGCCTTTTTCACCGTCGCCTCCATCATCACCACCACCGGCTACTCCACCGCCGACTTTGGCGCCTGGCCCGCCTTTGCCCACGCGGTGCTGCTGCTGCTCATGTTCGTCGGCGCCATGTCCGGCTCCACCGCGGGCGGCCTTAAGGTGTCGCGCGTGATGCTGTACTGCAAGGCCGCCATTGCCGAGCTGCGCCGCCAGAGGGAACCGGGCCGCGTGGTGCCGGTGATGCTGAACCGCAAGCCGCTGTCCCTGCAGGTGCAGCGCTCGCTGTTCGGATACTTGACCATCTATGCGGCGGTGTTCTCCGTCTTGCTGCTGATCGTCAGCTTTGATTCCCCCGATTTTACCACCGCTTTTTCCGCCGTCGCCGCCACGTTCAACAACATCGGCCCCGGCATGGAGGCCGTCGGCCCCACGGCCAATTACGCGCACTACCGCCCCTTCGTCAAAATCGTGCTGTCCCTCGGCATGATCGCGGGACGGCTCGAAATCTGGCCCATCCTGATCCTCTTTTCAAGGAGGACGTGGAAGAGGGCGTGATACCCATCGATCATCCGCCCGTCAGGCTTTGAACGCGCGTGTCGCCCCGCTGCGCATGACGGTGCTATGATGAATAGATCGATAAGGATGCGAGGACAAGGATATGGAGAAAAAGAAAAGGTTTGAAAAGACTTATTCCCAGCGCAATATGTTAGGCTCCATAGAAATCTGGGTTGACACCGAAACGGGCGTTCATTATCTCTGCCATTCCGAAGGATACGGGACCGGTGGTTTTACGCCTCTGCTTGATCGGGAGGGAAAGCCGGTCATCACGTCGGCCGATCAATAAGATTTGAATACCAAAAAGGATTGATTGCAGTATGTCCGCCTTATCGGGGAAATGTGACATATGTGCGGATATCTTATAACGGTGGATCTTTTACTGAACAAGTATATTGATGATGAAAGCAGCGGTCATAAGAAAAAAGTCGGCAGGGAGAAATCTCTGCCGCATTTTTTTGAGAAAGGGCTTGCTTGTAACGCAGCGTAATGATCTAAAATACATGACAGGAGGCGGATAATTATGGCAAAACGCAGAGCGATACCGCTTGGGTTTATGACGGTTGGGGAGGTTGCGAGGAAAATAGGGGTTACTGTCCGAACGTTGCAATACTATGACAAGGAAGGCTTGTTATCCCCTTCGGCAGAGAGCGAAGGCGGACGCAGGCTATATACGGATAAAGACTTAGTGATGCTTCATCAAATTATATCCTTGAAATCATTGGGGTTTTCTTTGGATGATATAAAGCACCGCTTCATTTCTTTCGAAACGCCGGCCGATGTGGCCAACGCCCTTGCCGAACAGGCGGACAGCATACGGGAGAAAATAGAACGGTTAACCGCTTCTTTGACAGCAATAGAACAGTTAAAAGAAGAAGTGTTACAAATGCAGGCAGTCAGTTTTAAGAAGTATGCGGATATTATTGTCAATCTGCAAATGAAAAACGACTCCTACTATCTCCTTAAGCGTTTTGATGACGATACGCTCGACCATATCCGTCATCGGTTTGATAAGGAAAGCGGTCTGTATTTTATGGACAGATTTAATCGTTTGAGCGATGAAATTATAAAACTTCAAAAAGCAGGTGTCTCCCCTGAAAGCGAGAAATGCCAACGAATTGTAAAAGAATATTGGGGCCTGGTGATGGAATTTACAAACGGTGATATGAGCATGCTTCCAAAATTGACGGAGATCGGCCATATCGATACCGCTGCAAATGTTTGGGAAGAAAGACAAAAAATTGTAAACGACTATGTGGAGCCGGCTTTGCAAATCTACTTTTCAAGGCTTGGGGAAAATCCCTTTGAGGGGGCGGAATGATGCGTCATGCCATACAGGTTTATGGATTAAAGAAAAGCTATGGCAGCAGCATCGTTCTCAACGGACTTGATTTTGAAATTGAAAGGGGCGAAGCTTTCGCTCTGCTCGGCGCAAATGGCGCGGGAAAAACGACCGCCCTTGAATGCATTGAAGGCTTGAGAAAATATGACGGCGGAACCATTACGGTAAACGGGAAAATGGGTATTCAGCTGCAGTCATCCTCTTTGCCTGCCCATATCAAACCGATGGAGGCTGTACGATTATTCTCAAAATGGAACAAGGCAGAGATTGATTTCACGATGCTTAACGCCCTTGGCATGAAAGAAATCGAGAAGAAACGGTACCTCCAACTATCCACGGGGCAGAAAAGACGGTTGCACCTTGCTCTTGCGCTGATCGGCAATCCCGATATTGTTTTTCTCGATGAGCCGACTGCGGGGCTTGATGTGGAGGGCAG
Organism: uncultured Oscillospiraceae bacterium; assembly: GCA_964522425.1. Taxonomy (GTDB): domain Bacteria; phylum Bacillota; class Clostridia; order Christensenellales; family Aristaeellaceae; genus DTU024. The sequence continues at coordinate 2,000 of CAZFUT010000053.1, read as the reverse complement.
GGTTTCACTTCACCAGCAAATCCGCAAACTCAAATCACAGGGAAAAACAATCGTTTTGGCAAGTCACGATATGGCGGAAGTGGAAAACTTATGTGACCGCATGGCAATTTTGAATCATGGGCATATGGCCTTTTGCGGCACAGCGGCAGAACTGACGGATAGGATTGGGGAAAAGTATTTTATCCATATCAAAACGCAGCAGGGGAACAGCACTTTTGAAACAGATCATATTGAAGATGCTTTGATTTCCCTGCTTCATGATTTGAAGCGAAAAGGAATTCGTGTATTGGATATTCACGTTGACCGCGGCACGCTTGAACGACATTTTATCGAAATGGCAAGGAGGGAAACAGAATGAACGGTTTTTTATATGGCGCGGCGTTACAGTGGAAGTTGGATATACGCAGTAAATCTTTGTTGGTAACCTGCTATATCGTTCCGCTGATTTTCTTTCTGCTTATGGGCGGTATTTTTACTTCCGTTATGCCTGAAATGAGAAGCACGCTGATACAATCTATGGTTGTGATGAGTGTTTCAATGGGAGCGTTTATTGGGTTGCCGCCGTCGTTGATTGAAACTTACGGAAGCGACATAAAAAAGGTTTATAAAGCAAACGGAGTACCTGTCTGTTTAGGGCTTGTTGCAATGTTCCTTTCGGCATTTGTTCATTTGACGATTGCCTGTATCGCGATAGTGCTGCTTGCCCCTGTTCTATTTGAAGCAACTTTGCCGACACAGCTTCCGTTTTTCTTTCTTGCGCTTGTTCTATACATGATTGTGTCGTTAAGCATTGGAAGCGTTTTGGGGTTGACGGCAAAGAATCAGGCGAAACTGACGATGATAGCGCAACTGGTGTTTTTGCCCTCCATTATGCTCTCGGGGATTATGTTTCCTGTCAAATTGCTGCCCGATTTTCTTGAAGCCGTGGGGCGTATTTTCCCCGCCTCCTGGGGATACCGGTTGATGTTGGATAATGGATTTCGCTTTGAAAACCTATGGTATCCGCTCTTTATCTTTTTTGCAGCGTCCATTGTATGCGGAATGGCTTTGAAAAAACAAAAAGAAAAATAGTTCGGCGGGAGACGTTTTATTCTGCTTTGCGGACATCGTTTTCACATAACAGTTTTCTTCCCTGATTGACGCTCATAAACCGCTCTAAGGTATCCCTGCGGATAATCGCTTTTCTGCCGGCCTTAAGGCTGGGAAGTCTGCCCCGGTCTGCCGGCTTACGCACAGGCAATGTCACCGATAGATTCAACAGAGAAAGTTTCTACGCTCTTTCGTTCTCGTCGGACACCTTCGGTTAATTTGCGCTCGCAGCCCTCGGCCCGCGCATGGTCTTTCACGCGCTGCATCAGCGCATGGCCTGCGCCCCGCCCCCAGTATTCCGGCAGGCAATAGATGGATTGAAGCTCCAGCGCGTCCTCCGTCCCGGCGTAGCGGGACGCGCACACGCATGCGCAGGCAACGGGCCTGCCTTCCGTACAGGCCATCCACGCCGTCATCGCGCCTTCGGAAAAGTTCTTTTCAAACAGCCGCACCCAACGGTTGTCTTTCAGTCCATCAAGATAGGATTGCCCGATCAGCCTTTTGTACGCCTTCACCCACGCGCGCTTATGGATCAGGCTCATGACGGCGGCATCGGCCGCGGATGCCGGCCTGACCGTGATACCGGAATCCGCTTTCATTTTAGCGCCTCCATCGCCCATTTTCGGGCGGCCTTCATGGCGGTAGGCAGGGGCAGGGCGGCAATCTCCTCCGCCGTCGCCCAAAGGGCGTCCGGGATGGCGGGGGCGCAGTCCGCCTCCACCAGGATGCCCCGCATCTGCCAGATCAGGTGGGTGAAGACGTGCCGCGCTTCGCCGAGCGCCTTTTTATATCGCGCCGAAAGGCCAAGGTTCTTCAGCGCGTCCAGCGCATCCCCCTCATTCCCCTCCGTCAGGTGGAACACATACAGGCCGTGCAGCAGCTTTTCCCTGCGGCGGAACAGCAGCAGGCGG
>CAZFUT010000052.1:0-18138 GCA_964522425.1 uncultured Oscillospiraceae bacterium | reverse complement strand
CGACCTCGCTCTCTTCCTCCTGCGCAATTCTCACTTTTCGTAAGCGATGGCCCTGGGCGGTGTGGCAATACGAAAGCGGCGGCATCAAAAACGCGCGGGAGAAGGCCGTCCGCTCCCCCGCGCGTTTCGTTGGTTGCCTTATGGTTTCTTTCCCTCAACAGCTTTCCCCGTCGCATTATCCTCGATGTACTTGAGCGTGCCGGTTGCGTCGTCCATCGCGACCGTAAGGCCATAGCGGTATGCGCTGCCGCTGCCTCTTGGCGGTGTAAACGTTACGCGCGCCGCCAGCCCTTGGCCCTCGGTTACATAGTCCTGCGTCACTTCCCAGGTGTTGAGCGTTTCGCCGGGCACAAACCCCTTTTCGATAAGAATCTGCTTGGCCATGGCCAGCGCGTCCTGCGCCTTCATGCGCGGCCGCGGGTAGGGGCCGGACGCGTCCTGCATCTGCCAAAAGTCCACCGCTTTGCCCTTGCGGTTGAGGGTGACGGAACAGTCGTACTGCCCAACCATCAGGGAATAGCGCACCCGCCACAGCCGCTCTTCGGGCTTATCCTGCATATAGGAATAGGTAACGCTGCGGCGCTTCACATCCTCCGCGGCGAAGCCGTACTTTTCCATGGCCGCCTTGTCGGCCAGACGGATGGCTTCCTCCTCGGTGATGTCGCCGTCGCCCGGCACGATGAATATCTGCGGCACGCCGTTTCTATCAGTGATCCACTGTTCCAGCATGCCGTACTCTTCGGCAAGGCGGCTGCCCTCGGCCATCTGCTCCAGCGACCATTCGCCCATGGGCGGGTTTCTGTTGTAGAGGGCGCTGCGCTTTTCTTCATATTCCGCCAGCCGCTTTTCCCAGCCGGGCTGCAGGGGAATCAGGTTGTCCAGGCTGAAAGCGGGCAGCACCGCCAGCGCTTCATTGGAGAGCGCGAAATCGTCCGCGGGCACGAAGCCAATTTTTCCTTCCCACTCGACATGCCAGTATTTCATCGTGCGGCCCAGCACGCGCAGGCCCGTTCCCTGTTTAAGCTCCGCCAGAACGGTGTCGGTCAGCCCCGTATCGGCATACAGTTTGGCCGCATCCTTCTGCACGGCGCCGGTAAAGGCCGGGGCGGCCTTATCGTCCGGCTTTTCCCACGCAAGGCAGGCCACGGGCACATAGCCGTTGGCGCCCTCGAAATGCTCGTTCGCCCCCGCCGTCACATAGGCCCATTCCTCCTTGGGGTCGTCAAACAGATCGTGCGGGTAAGCGCCCAGGGTGGGCGTGATCCAGTGCACCATCACCTCGGTGCCGTTCATCAGCATTTCTTTGCCGAGGCCGTAGTCGTCCGCCGCGCTGCAGAGGCTGACAGCGTACTGGCCGTCGCGCGGGTCGCGGATGTAGGCTTTCTTTTCCAGCTTCTCCCGCTGCGCGTCGATGAACGCTCGGTTCTCCCAGTACCCGCCGCCGCTCACGTCCATGCGCAGCGCTTCCCCGGTGGCCTTATCAAAGTAAACGGAGACCGGCTCCTCCACCGATGGGTTGACGGCGGTCAATGTCACCATATCCACATTTACCGTGCGGCCGGCAATGTCGATCTTCTGGTCGCGCCACACGCGCTGATCGATGATTTTTTCAATGCCGTCGTCGTAGACGATGTGGCTCATCACCGTTTCTTCGGCCTTTTGAATCAGTTCCTGATCGGTCAGCGCAAGGGGCTTGGCTTCCGTTTCCGCGCCCGTCATCACCATGGGGGTCAGCAGGATGGCGCAGAGGATCACGGCCAGCGCGATCCATTTGTTTTTTCTTGTATAGCGAGCGATCATTTCTATCCTCTCTTTCATTTGCTTTTTGCCGCCGCTCATGGACGTGCCGATGGTGAGGGCAAAGGGCTTTTCGGGCACGCGGCGCATCAGCGCGATCAGGCTCATGCCGTAGAGCCTGCGCCCTTCTGTGTTCATGCCGCCGATCACCGTTTCATCGCAGGCGGCTTCGCAGTCCAGGCGGCTGAGCTGCGCCGCCAGCCAGACCAGCGGGTTCCACCACCAAAGGCAGGTGAGCAGCGCGCGCAGCAGCGTCCACAGGTGGTCTTTGCGTTTGAAGTGCGTCGTTTCATGCAGCAGCACCATGTCCAGCATCTCGCGGGAAGCGAGCGCCTTTTCGTTGACATAGATGCGCGGCCTGACCAACCCCGCAAGGCAGGGGGAAGGGATGTCCTTCATCAGCAGCACGGGCAGCTTGCCCTGCCGCAATGTTTCCGCCCCGCGCCTCGCGTTTAGGAAGCGCAGGTTGGTGTACACCATCAGCATCAGGGCAAAGGCTGCCCCCAGCGCCCACAGGATGGGCAGGACGTCTATGAAGGAAAGTCCCTGCGCCTGAGGCGCTGCCGCCAGCGCGGCATCAGCATGCCGCACGGCGGGGGCGATGGGCAGCGCGGCCTGCGCCCCGCCGGGCGCGACGGCCACGGGCGCGGGGGCAGTGGCCTGCATCATCGCGGGCCGCGCGTAGCGCCACAGGCTGAACGCGCTGCGCAGTGAAAAGGGCAGGCAGAGCCTTACAGCCGGCAGCAGCCACAGCGCATAGCGCAGGCGGGCGGAGAGCCGCTTTTTCATCCACGGCCTCGCAAACGCCATCAGCAGGATGAACGAGCCGCTTTGCAGCGCCATTTCAAGAACGGTCTTCATGGCCTTTCTCCCCTTTTTGAAGGATGTCGATCAGCTTTTGCGTTTCATCGTCGGTCAGTTCGCCGCTCATGACGGCGTTGGTCACCATCAGCATCAGGTTGCCCCCGTATACGTTGTGCAGGCGCTGGTGCGCGTCGCTCAGCCGCGCTTCGCTGCCCGTCACCTTCGCCCTGTACCGGCCGGGGCGCTGCGCGGCGTCCACCTCGACATAGCCCTTTGTTTCCAGCCGTTTGAGAAAGGAAATGACCGCGTGGCGCGTCCATCCCGCGTCCTTTACCTCCCTGACGATTTCCCCCAGCGTGGGCGCGCCCAGTTTCCACAGCGCGCGCATGATGCGCCACTCCACGTCGGAAAAGGTGATGTTCTGCTTCGTCTGCATGCCGTCCTCCTTGGGGTCACGATCGTTAACCATTTGCTTACCTGTACTCTACCACGCGGAAAGCGAAGTGTCAAGCACTTTGTTAACATTGTTACAATCCGCTGGACGGGCGACAGGCGATATGGTAAAATAACAGCCAGAATACAGGGATATACAGCCGAAACGATCATGTGAAATTCGGAAAATTTTTTATCAAAACCGATTGACAAGCCCCGTCCGGCATATTATACTGGTAGCGTTATGAAAACGTTTCCGATAACGTTTCCGAAAATCGCCGTCATCCCTTATAAAAAGGCGGAGCGCCGCCTCATCACCGCATCATACGGCTGATCGCCGCATGAATATAAAAGGAGGTATATCCCATGAAAAAGCTATTGTCTCTGGCGCTGGCCCTGTGCCTGGCGCTCACCGCCTTCTCCGCCATGGCGGACACGGTGGCGCTGAAAGTCTGGGGTTCCCAGGACGACCAGGCCATCCTGCAGGAGATGGCGGAAGCCTTCAAGGCCGCCCATGGCGACAAGCAGTTCGACATCACCTTCGGCGTGGTGGGCGAGCCGGACGCCAAGACCCGTTTCCTCGAAGACCCGATGGCCGCCGCCGACGTGTTCGCCTTCGCCAACGACCAGCTCTACGATCTGGTGAAGGCCGAGGCCCTCTACGAAGTCACCCGCAACAAAGAAGAGATCGTGGCCACCAACATGCCCGGCTCCATCGACGCCGCCACCAAGGACGGCGTGCTGTACGCCTACCCCATGACGGCCGACAACGGCTATTTCCTCTATTATGACAAGTCCGTCATCTCCGAAGAGCAGGTAAAGACGCTGGACGGCATCCTCGAAGCCGCCAAAGCCGCAGGCAAAAAGGTGTTCATGGACGTGTCCAACGGCTGGTACATCGCTTCCTTCTTCATGGGTGCCGGCTGCAAGCTGGGCCTCACCGCCGACGGCAAGCAGACCTGCGACTTTAACAACGAAAAGGGCATCGCGGCCGGCGAAGCCGTCAAGGCCTTCACCGCGCACGAAGCCTTCCTGACGGGCGACGACGCCATCCTGACCGGCGGCATGGGCGACAGCATCTGCGCGGGCGTGTCCGGCGCGTGGAACGCCGCGGCCATTCAGGAAAAGCTGGGCGACAACTATGCCGCCGCCAAACTGCCCACCTTCACTCTGAACGGCGAGCAGGTGCAGATGGCTTCCTTCGGCGGCTACAAGCTGATGGGCGTCAACGCCAACACCCAGTTCCCCGAAGAAGCCATGGATCTGGCCCAGTTCCTCACCAACGAAGAAAACCAGCTCAAGCGGTTTGAGACCCGCAAGCTCGGCCCCTCCAACATCAAGGTGGCCGAAAGCGAGGCGGTGAAAGCCAACATCGCGCTGGCCGCTCTGGCCGCGCAGTCCCAGTTTGCCATGCCGCAGACCGAAGTGCTGGGCAACTACTGGACGCCCGCCGAAGCCTTCGGCACCGCCATGGAAGCCAAGGATTACAGCAAGGATATCCCGACCCTTCTGAATGAAATGGTCGCCGCAATCACCCAATAAGGGGAAGCTCTGCGAGGGGAACGGCCCCGGCCGTTCCCCTCATCCTGTCCTTTTCTTCACTGTTCCGCGCGATACCGTCAAGGTTGCGCCCGGCCGACGAACCAAGGAGGTGCCACCGTGCCGCAAACGCTGCCCGCTCTGGGGAAGAGCCGGAAAGTCAGCCAGAAAGCATTCCCCGGCGTATGGACCATGCTGAAGGAGGGGGACGGCGCTACCCGTCTTTCCGCCCTCCTGATGGGCTTTGGAAACCTGAAGCACAGCCAAATCGTGAAAGGGCTGGTCTTCTTTTTCTCCGAGGTCCTTTTCTTTCTGTTCCAGTTAGGCTTTGCTTTGCCCTATCTGACGAAGCTGAACACGCTGGGGACGGAAGCCACCCGAAAGGAATGGAGCGAGGCGCGCCAGATCTATGTGCGCACGCCCGGCGATAACTCCATGCTGATCCTGCTGTTCGGCGTATTGGCCATTCTGCTGATGATCGGGTTCTTCTTCATCTGGCGCGCCAGCCTGCGCTCGGCCTACAAGGCGCAGGTTTCAAGCGAAAAGGGCGAAAAGCTGCCCACCATCAAGGACGATCTGAACAGCCTGGTCAATGAGCGCTACCATTCGACGCTGCTGACGCTGCCCTCGCTCATGGTCGCCGCCTTTACCGTGCTGCCCATCGTCTTCATGGTGCTGATCGCCTTCACCAATTTCGACGCGGACCATCAGCCGCCGGGCAAGCTCTTCAGCTGGGTCGGCCTGCAGAATTTCAGCGATCTGATTTTCAGCAACCCCATGATGGCCGGCACCTTCGGCAAGGTGTTTGCGTGGACGATGGTGTGGGCGGTGTTCGCCACCTTCTCCAACTATCTGTTCGGCATGATCCTCGCCATCATGATCAACAAAAAGGGCATACGGCTTAAAAAGATGTGGCGCACCATCTTCGTCGTCACCATCGCCGTGCCGCAGTTTGTGAGCCTGATGCTGATGAGCCAGATATTGCACGATCAGGGGCCGCTGAACATGCTGCTGATCAAGTGGGGCTTCATTGAAAAGGGCATCCCCTTCCTGACCAACGCGACCTATGCGCGCATCACGGTGATACTGGTCAACATCTGGGTGGGCATCCCCTACACCATGCTGATCACATCGGGCATCCTGATGAACATCCCGGCCGACCTGTACGAGAGCGCCAGCATCGACGGCGCGTCGCCCGCCCGCATGTTTTTCAGCATCACCCTGCCCTACATGCTGTTTGTCACCACGCCCTATCTGATCACCGCCTTTGTGGGCAATATCAACAACTTTAACGTCATTTTCCTGTTGGCCAAGGGCGGCCCGCTGGTTACGGAATACTATCAGGCGGGCAAGACCGATCTGCTGGTTACCTGGCTCTACCGGCTGACGGTGGATAAGCAGAACTACTCTCTGGCCTCCACCATCGGCATCTTCGTCTTCCTGATCTGCGCCTCGCTGTCGCTGATCGTCTACAACCTGTCCGGTTCGGCGAAAAAGGAGGATACGTTCCAATGAAAAAGAAACTGACCCTCCGCCTCCCGCTGGTGCGTTTGCTGGTGGCGCTGGCCGCCTGCATGGCGCTGACCTTCGTTGCGCCCTACCTCACCGCACGGACGGCGGACGGCGTACAAACGATGAACGGGCTGACGATCCTCAAAGACGGCGCGCTGCTGCGCCTCAAGCCCATGGCCGTCTGCGCGGGGCTTACGCTGGCGCTCAGCGTGATTGCCTTCCTGTACCCCAGAAAGCCCATGGTGGCGGGCGTTGCCGCGGCGCTGGCGCTCAGCGTGATCGCCGCCGTGTTCGCCCTTCTGAGCGCCAAAACAACGGCGGACGGCTCCCAGATGCTGGCCGTGCCCTTTATGGTGAAAGACCTCGGCATGGGGCTGTGGCTGTACCTGATCCTCGCGCTGGTATCGCTCTTTGTCGCCATGGCGGCCATGCGCCAGCCCACCGAATATGTGGTGCTGACCGTCATGGCTTCCTTCTGGCTCCTGCCCATCGTATGGCTGGTGCTGACCGCCTTCCGGCAGGAGCCGGGCGCTTATACCCCCTACCTTTTGCCCAAGGGCTACACCCTTTCCAACTTCACCCGCCTGTTTACCGAGACCGCGCAGTTCAACTTCCCGCGCTGGTACCTGAACACGCTGGCGGTCGCGGTGTTCACCTGCGCCATCACCACCATGCTGGTGCTGATGATATCCTACACCTTCAGCCGCCTGCGCTTCCCCGCAAGAAAGGCCCTGATGAACGTGGGCCTCATCCTCGGCATGTTCCCCGGCTTCATGTCGATGATCGCCATCTACCATATCCTGAAGGCCATCGGGCTTGCCAAGTCGCTTGTTTCGCTGGTGCTGGTATATTCGGCGGGCGGCGTGCTCAACTACTTCATCGCCAAGGGCTTCTTTGACACCATCCCGCGATCCCTGGACGAAGCCGCCACCATCGACGGCGCATCCAAGAACACGGTGTTCTGGAAGATCATCCTGCCCTCCTCCCAGCCCATCGTGGTGTATACGGCCATCACCGCCTTCATCGCCCCGTGGGTAGACTTCATCTTCGTTTCCGTTATCATGAAGGACGACTATCAGAACTATACGGTGGCGCTGGGCCTGTTTAAGATGCTGGAGCGCGAGCACCTGTACGAGTTCTTCACCCGCTTCTGCGCGGGCGCGGTGCTGGTGGCCATTCCCATCACGCTGCTGTTCATCAGGATACAGAAATTCTACGTCGAAGGCGTCACCGGCGGCGCCGTGAAGGGATAACGCCATGTTCAAGCGCTTCCTGTGTCTTATGCTCACGCTCTGCCTTATGCCTGCTGCCGCGCCCGCGCTGTCGGGGCCGATATACGAAATATTCCCCGCCTCCTTCAGGGACGGGGACAGGGACGGCATGGGCGACCTCAGCGGGATACGGGAAGCGCTTCCCTATCTCTCCCTCCTCAACGTGAAGGGGCTTTGGCTCACCCCCATCGCCCCTTCACCCTCCTATCACAAATATGACGTGACGGACTACTGCGCCGTCGACCCCGCCTTTGGCACCATGCAGGATTTTGAAGCGCTGGCCAGGGCCTGCGGGGAGCAGGGCATCACGCTGATCCTCGATCTGGTCGTGAACCATACCTCCAACGAACACCCGTGGTTCAAGGCGGCTGTGGAGAGCCTGAAAACAAACGCCGACAGCCCCTACCGCGATTACTATCTGTTTTCCGATAACGCAGGCGGGCATCCCGTGCCCGGCGTGCCGGGCCAATATTATGTGGGCGGCTTCGGCCCGCACATGCCCGACCTGAATTTAGACAGCGAAAACGTGCGCAAGGAAATACAGGCCATCGTTTCCTTCTGGCTGGACAAGGGCGCACAGGGCTTCCGCCTGGACGCCACCACCTGGTATTACGAACAAAACGCCGAAAAGAACCGCGATTTTCTTGCGTGGCTCAACGATACGGTAAAAGCCATCGCCCCCGAAGCGTATCTTGTCGGCGAAGCATGGACGGATGAATCGGTCATCAATACGCTATACCAAAGCGGCATCGACAGCTTTTTCGATTTCCCCCTGCACGGCGCGAACGGCCTGATCGTCAAAGCCCTGCAGGATAAAAACGGCGCGGCGCTCTCCGAAGCCATCGCCGGGCGCTACGAGCGCCTGCATCTATCAGCGCCCGAAGGGCAGAACGCGCCCTTCCTCGGCAACCACGACACGGGGCGCATCGCGGGCGTGCTGCGCATGAAGGACGAACGCCTGAAGGCCGCCTTCGCCCTCACCCTGCTTTTGCCCGGCGTCCCCATGATCTATTACGGGGACGAAATCGGCATGACCGGTTCGGGGCGCGACGAAAACAAGCGCCTGCCCATGCTGTGGGGCGAGGGAGAAGCGGGGCTGTGCCGGCCTCCCCGGGACGCCGACCAGCAGCAGCGGCAGAAAAAAGGCGTCAAAGAGCAGGACGCCGACGCCTCTTCGCTGCTTCACTATGTGCGCGCCCTTCTTAAAGCGCGCGGCGAGTGCCCCGAGTTCTCCGGGGGAATTCTTCAAAATATCGCCACGGGTATCGACAGCGTATGCGCCTTTCGGGTAGAATACAGGGGTTCGTCCGTGCTGGTCATGCACAATCTGGGCGCAGAGCCCGTGACGGTGCCGCACGTAAAGGGCACGCTGCTGTTTGCAGGCGATACGGGCGCGGGCGCGCCCGCTCTTTCAGGCGGTACGCTGACCCTGTTCCCCCTGTCCGCCTGCATTATCAGATAAAGGGAAAGGAAGTTTCCTTATGCGCCAAAGCGGCATATTGCTGCACCTGACCTCCCTCCCCTCCCCCGGCGGCATCGGCACGCTGGGCAAGGAAGCCTATGAGTTTGTGGATTTTCTGGCCGGGGCCGGGATGTCCATCTGGCAGGTGTTGCCCATTTCTCCCACCGGGTACGGCGACTCCCCCTACCAGAGCGTATCCACCTATGCGGGCAACCCCCTGCTGATCGACTTCCGCATGATGATGGACGGCGGCTTTCTCCCCCAGCGCGTGCTGCCCTTGAAGCAGGGAGAAGACCCCTCCAAGGTGGACTACGGCAGGGTGGTCGCGGAAAAAACGGCGCTGCTCAAGGAAGCCTTTGCCTTTTCGCGCAAGAAGGCCGCGAAAAAGCTGGAGGAGTTCCGCAAAAAAGAGCCGTGGGTGGACGACTACGCGCTGTTCAGCGCCGTCAAGGAGCATTTCGGCCTTGTTTCCTGGATGGAGTGGCCCGACGAAGCCCTGCGCCTGCGCGACGAAAAGGCGCTGGCTGCCTGCCGCAAAAAGCTCAAGGACAGCGTGGACTACTATGTGTTCATTCAATACCTTTTTTTCACCCAGTGGTACGCGCTGAAAGCCTATGCCCATCAAAAGGGCATTTCGCTGTTCGGCGACATGCCCATCTACACGGCGGAGGATTCCTGCGACGTGTGGGCCAACCCCCATGTGTTCCAGCTGGATAAGCGGCGGCGCCCCACCCGCATCGCGGGCGTGCCGCCGGACTATTTTTCCATTACCGGCCAGCGCTGGGGCAACCCCCTCTATGATTGGGCGAAGCTTAAACAGACCGGCTACCGCTGGTGGCTGGATCGCCTGCGCGCCATGGGCCGCGTCTATGACATCGTGCGCGTGGATCACTTTATCGGCTTTGCCAACTATTACTCCATCCCCGCCGGCGAGGAAACGGCGCAGAACGGCGTGTGGAAGGACGGCCCCGGCAAGGATTTCTTTGCCTATGTCAAGCGGGAGCTGCCCGACCTCCGCATCGTGGCGGAGGATCTGGGCGCCGTCAACGAAAAGGTGCTGGACCTGATCCGCTTTACCGGCTATCCCGGCATGAAGGTGCTGTGCTTCGCCTTTTCCGGCAACCCGGCCGACCCGCACCTGCCGCAGAACTACCCCGAAAACTGCGTGGTCTACACCGGCACGCACGACAACTCCACCGTCAGGGGCTGGTACGAAAATGCGCCGGACGGCGAAAAGGCCTTTGCCCGCCGCATCCTCGGCATTTCGGAACGCGACGACATCGCTGCCGCCATGGTGCGCGCCGCCCTCCTGTCCTGCGGGGACACCTGCGTGCTGCCCATGCAGGACTTATTGGGGCTGGACGACGGCGCGCGCATGAACATCCCCAGCACCATCGGCGGCCTCAACTGGCGCTGGCGCATGACCAAAGAGCAAATGACCCCCGCCCTTCAGGGAAAACTGAAAACGCTGAACATCCTTTCGGGCCGCTGCCCGCAGGAAACCGAGACAGCCTGAGGAGAAGATATGGATCAAAAGACGCGCATCGACATGATGGAAACCGTGCTGGATGACACCGGCAGCATCATCGAAACGGTGGAAAAAGCGCTGGACAAGCTGGATCAAAACCGCACGGCCTATTTGACGCTGCGCGATTACTACGGCAGCGAAGAATGGTATCAGGATGTAAACGCGGCCGACGCCGGGATGCTCCCCGAAGGCACAAAATGCGGCGTGCTCAGCGAAGACGCCGTATTCCGCCTGCTGGAGGACCATAACGCCCTTGCCATCCGCATGCTGGAAACCGCCACCCGGATGGTCAAGGGCAATTAAACAATCCCACAGGGCCGGTTTGCCCGACGCCGGACAAGCAGCATTGGGATATCCGAAAGTTTTATACGCGCAGCATCCGCCCGGCGAAAACGTCGGTCAGCTGCCCTTCAAACAGAGAGGGCCGCCCGTTGGTAAACACATACCGTATGCCTTCCGGCCTCACCAGCGGGTTTGAATAGGCAGAAGCATCGCGCACCCTGTCATAATCGAACACTGTGATATCGGCGGCCGCGCCCTCCCGGATAATGCCCCGGCCGGTGATGCCCGCAATCCCGGCGGGCAGGGCCGTCATCTTGTATACGGCCTTTTCGATGGGCATCAGGCCGTGCCTGCGCACCGTTTCAAGGAAGCGCGGGAAGCTGCCGAAGCTGCGGGGATGCGGCTTATAGCTGAGGTTGAAGGGGAAATTGTACCCGTCGCTGCCCACCGCGACGCGCATGTCGCGCATGATGCGCAGCACGTCGTCAAGGTCGATGCTGAAATAGATGGCAGCGACGGCCCCGCCGCAGGCCAGCAGCATGTCGCACACCGCTTCCTCGGGCGCAAGGCCCAGCTCGTCGGCGATATCGTTCAGCCTTCTCGCTTCCCAATCGGGCCTGTGGCCGTAGGTGGAGGCGATCTCCACGCAATGCGCGCCGCCGCGCCGCTCCATTTCAGCCCCGATATCGTCTTTCAGTTTCCGCGGCTTTTCCTTCAACCTTTCCAGCATCTTTTCGATGCCGCCGTCCTGCGCCCAGCCGGGCACAAGGGCGGTAAGGCCGGTGGAGCTGGCCTCGTAGGGGTACTGGTCGCAGGTGACGGTGGCCCCCTGCGCCCGCGCCTCCTCGATCATTTGCAGCAGCTCCTCCGCCCTGCCCCACTGGCTTCTGCCGATCAGCTTCAGGTGAGAAATCTGCAAATGCACACGGGAGGCCAGCGCAACGTCCAGCATTTCGCGCACCGCTTCAAAGATGCGGGTGCTCTCGCTGCGCATGTGGACGGTCATGATCTTATTGTTGTTTTTGAGCACCCTGCCGAGGGCCGTCAGTTCCCTCAGGTCGGCGTAGCTGCTGGGCGGGTAGATGAGGCCCAGCGACATGCCGGCGGCCCCGGCCTTCAGCTCCCTGTCGAGCAGGGCGCACATGGCCTCAAGCTCCGTATCCGTTGCGGGGCGCTGGGAAAACCCCAGGATGCAGCCGCGCACCGTGCCGTGGCCGATCAGGGTGGCATAGTTGACGCGTTTTAAGGCTTTGTCCATGGCTAAAGCGTACTCCTCCATGCAGGTGACGGGCGGCTGCGCGTCGTCCGGCATGATTTCCAGCACCCGGCGGCAGAAGCTGAGGATCTCGTCCTTTTTCCCTTCGGTGATGGGGAACAGGGAGATACCGCAGTTGGCGTTCACTTCGGTCGTAACGCCCTGGCAGGTGGCGCTTTCCTGCGGCGTGCCCGCCAGCGCGCAGGCATCCGAGTGGGTATGGATGTCGATGAAGCCCGGCGCGATGCACAGCCCGGTGCAGTCGATCACGCGCGTGCCCACGGCGCTGTCAAAGGGCGTAAGCGCGATGCAGCCGCCCGCGACGCCCACATCGCCGATGCGGGGCGCGGCCAGGGTGCCGTCTGCGATCAGGCCGTTTTTCAGAAGATAATCAAGCACGGTATCCCTCCGTTCAATGGGGCGGTATTACAGAATGCGCGGGCCGATGAACGCCCAGGCGATGATGTAGAGAACCAGCGGCGCGATGCTGATCCAGCAGCCCTTCAGGATGGATTTGGTATCGCTGGAGCGGGCAATGCCCATCTGGCCCACCAGATTGGTGGTGGGGTACACGCTGCCGGTGATGCGCGTGGCAGCCAAAAGAGAAATGGCGAACACTTCCATGGGGAGTCCCGAAGCCGCAGCCATCTCCTTAAACATATCGGAAATGATCTTGATCTCGGCCACCGCCGCGGCTTCGATGCCAAGGCCGCCGATCACCGAGGATATCAGCGCGACGCCCGTCGCGCCCACGTTGTGTACAACGCCCTGCAGCAGCTTGGACAGCGCCTCAAAGCCACCCGCCAGCGACACCATGTTGAGCAGCACGTCGATGGTGACGAACACGAGGAAGAGGTTGGCCATGCTGGCCGTTCCGCTGACGATGCTGTCCATGCCCTCCTGGGGCCTGATGCGGCCAAAGAGCATGACGACCACCATCAGCAGGATCATGACGATGATGGCATAGCTGGTGCCCTGCTTGCTGAGGATGCCGTAGAGCACAAGGGCGATGAAGGCCAGAAGGAAAATCAGCGTCGCGGTCTTTTCCGTCTTGGTGATCTCGCTCCCCTTTTCTTCCAGTTTCTCGGGCAGGTCGTACTTCTCCATCCCCTTGCTGCGCTTTTGCAGATAGTTGGCGGCGATCCACGCGCCGGCCAGCCAGATGATGCCGAAGGGCAGGCCGGCCACCAGCATATACCGCCCGTAGGACATGCCCGTAACGCCCAGCAGCGTCAGCGTGACGCCCGTCAGCGGCCCCCAGATGAGGCCGACTTCACCGGCGGTCTTAAACAGAATGGTCACCACCGAGGGCGCAATGCCGAACTGCGCCACGATGGGGATGATGATGGGCGCGATCACGGCGTTGCCGCCGCCCAAAGTGCCCAGCAGGCCGCAGATGACGATGCTGACGGCGATCAGCGTGATGCGCGCCTTGCTTTCGCTGTTGACGCCGATTTTTTTGACGATCCAGTAGATCAGCGTATGGGTGATGCGCGCCTTGTTCATCAGCTTGCCAAGGCCCGCGCCCAGCATGATAATGAACCCGATCTGCACCACAAAGGAGCCGAGGCTGCCCGCGAACATCTTGGCCAGCGCGCCGACGCCCTGCCCCGTCAGCACCGCGCCCACCAGAATGCCCGCTATCATGGCGATGATGTTGTCCTGATTCATGAACACCAGGACGATGTAGATCAGCAGCGGGATCAGCCCCCACAGGGACGGAGCGGAGATCAAAGCCCAAGAACCAAGTTCCATAACGTGTCCTCCTAACTGCGGTCGTTGCGGATATACGGAGAAAAGGTACACGCCAAGGGAAATGCCTCTGTCGCCCCAAGGCGGTTATGCTGTTCTCCCACAGATGGTTGAATTGTACCATCCCAGGCGCCGCCCGTTCAACCGAAACCCGCCATCCGCGCCTCAAAAAAACATAATAAAAACCAAATTTTACCCGTATGCTTTGCCCTTTCTCCAGCTTTTCCCGCTTATGCTTCATCAGGCCTAAATATTGGGTCATACAAAGGCTTTTGGATATTTCACGCTTCCGCCGTACGCGCCGGAAACGGATCCGCTCGAACGGATATCGAAAGAGCCCGCACCCAAGGGGTTCGGGACGAAGTGTTTTCGGCGCTTGAAACGGTTATGTCACGGCCGGATGAAACGATCAACGAGCCTTCTCGCGATACCGTTCGGAGTCTTACGGGCAGAGACCGGATATGAAAGCTTAATCAAAACAGCACGATACCGACAGAATGAATGTTATCGGTGATAAAGCTTCTCATTCGCAAACTCTTCTTTTGAAATACGTATCAAATCGCTTTCAGGCCTGCCGATGTAAGCGTTCTTGCGATAAAGAATGCGTATATTCCATAAAACCGGAGGATCTCCCAAAGAGAACAGCTTCGTATCGTCATCGGACATGGTCAGGCGCGTGGTCATGTATGGAATGATGGCTGCGCCCAGACCCGTAGCCGCCATCCGGTAACAGCTAATGTTGCTGGGCAATTCCATGCGAATGCGCGGCCGAAGGTGTTCGCGGCGAAAAAAAGCATCGCAAAAGGCACGTGATCCATGCCCTTGCGGCAATAAAAACAGCGGCAGCTCCGCAAGCGCATCGCGGCGAATCGCGCGTGCGCCGTCATCAGGAAGGATACCTCGTCGAACCGCCAATACCATTTCTTCAGTATATAACAATTCGCTCCGTAAGCCCTGCTGGGCAAAATCCATCCCATCCGATAAAAAAACCAGATCCGTATCGCCTTTACGCAATTCTTCCAGCAGGCTTTGGCCGCTGCCTGACGATACCGACAGCTCAATGCCGGGATACAGCTTAGCAAACCTCGGGGCCAGTCGGGGTAGCATATAGGAAACGCGGTCCAAGGCCATGCCGATTCTGAGCTTTCCGTTCATATGGCTTGTGATATCGCGCAGTTCTTTTTCGAACCTGTCCTCCTCCAGCAGAATCCGCCGCGCGCTTTCAAGATAGCTTTGGCCGGCCGGCGTCGGACAAAGCGGGAAGGTGGAACGGTCAAACAAAGGGACGCCCAGCCTATCCTCCACGCTTTTGACATAATGGCTCAGCGCGGATTGAGATATGAAAAGCTCCTTCGCCGCGCGGGTCATGTTTTTATATTCAGCCACAGCCTGTATATACTTCAGTTCCCGACTGTCCATCGCCGTAACCTCCTTTTTGTATTGCATCCAGTATACCCGCGCATATATGAAAGCGCAAGAATATTATGAGAAAATCCTCATGGATATTAAACATTAATGATATTTTACAAACAGCATCCGGGCCTATATAATATAGGAAACAACAAAGTTCGGTCTGAGGAGGGAGAACACATGCAGCACATCAAAGTCCCTTACGGCGCAACCTATCAGGAAGCGGATTTCCCGGATAGTATTCCTGTTCAAGTCATCAATCCCGACGTACAGAAATTCATGACACCGGTTACAGCGCTCATTGAGGAAGCGCTGGATCACCCTATCGCCAGCCCGCGCCTTGAAGAAATGGTACGGGCGGAAGACAGGGTTCTTGTCATCGTCAATGATCAGACGCGTCCCGGCCCCAACATCGAAATGGCCGAGGCCATCGTGCGGCGCCTCAGCCTATGCGGCGTTGCCGATCATCAAATCGATATCCTGATTGCGACCGGCACGCACCGCGCCCCCACCGACGCGGAGCTTGAAACCCTGGTGGGCCGTGATCTAAAAAAGCGCATCCGCATCACAAGCCACGACGCGCAGAAAAACAATGTCTATATCGGTGACACCACGGAAGGCGGCATGCCGATCTACGTGGATCGTCTTGTGGCCGAAGCAGGTTTCATTATCACCACCGGCCTTGTCGCCCCGCACAAGACCGCGGGTTTCTCCGGCGGCCGCAAAAGCATTATTCCGGGAGCAGCCGGCATCGAATCCCTGCACATCCATCATTCCCTGCCTATTCGTCCCTACGAACCCGCTCTCGGCTGGTATGAGGAAAACCCCTTCCACAAGGTTGCCCTTGAAGCCGCCCGCAAAGTCAACGTGCGCTTCATTCTCAACGCCGTGCAGGATACCCAAAAGCAGAATATCGCCGTGGTCGCAGGCGATCTGGATTTAGCGCATCAGCGCGGTGTGGCCATTTGCCGCCAGCATAACACCATAGAATGCAGCCAGCGCGCCGATGTGGTCATCACCTCCCCCGGCGGCTCGCCGCGCGACTGCAACCTTTATCAGAGCCAGAAGGCGCTTGCAACTGCTGAAGTCTTTTGCGAAACAAAGGGCCCCGTAACGATGATTCTTGTCGCCAACGCAGAGGATGGCATAGGGCCGGAAAGGTTTCAGGAATGGCTCATCGACGCGGATGGGCCCGAGCAGGTCATTGAGCGCTTCCGCCGGGAAGGCTTCAGCGAGGGAACCAACAAAGCCTTCGAATACGCCCGCGCCCTTAAGAAAGGCCGTATCATTATCGTCAGCCGGAACGTAGACCCTGAGCGCCTCAGGGCCATGAAACTGGATTGGGCGCCGACGCTGCAGGATGCCGTCAATATGACGCTTGCCGACTATACCCCGCATCAGGTGGTGGTATTGCCAAAGGCCGTCAGCATTATTCCCCATTTCTCCGCGCAGCCCTGAGCGCGGCGTCGCAAGAATCATCAGACGGGCTGCCCTCGTCACCCGGGCAGTCTGCCGTACGATATCACAAGGGAGGATCGGTATACCATGTCACAGCAAAATCAGACCCAGCGTAAAATCCCATGTGTCTACATGCGCGGCGGCACCAGCAAAGCCATCTTTTTCCATGAAGAAGATTTGCCGCAGGACAGGGCCGAATGGAAGGAAATCATGCTCAAGGTCATGGGCAGCCCCGACCCCAAGCAAATTGACGGCATGGGCGGCACCGTGTCCTCTACCAGCAAGGTCGCGGTCATCAAAAAATCAAAACGCCCCGGTGCAGACGTTGACTACACCTTTATTCAAGTGGATATCAAAATCCCCAACACCGATATGAGCGTCAACTGCGGAAACATCAGTTCCGCCGTCGGGCCCTATGCCATTGATGAAGGCTTGGTAGAGGCCATAGAGCCTGTTACCGTGGTGCGCGTTTACAACACCAACACCGGCAAAATCATCGAAGAGCATGTCCGGGTTCAGGACGGCCGCGCCTGCGTCTACGGGGAGGAAGAAATCAAAGGCGTTCCCGGCACAGGCTCCCGAATCGACATGTACTTCATGGATCCGGCAGGCCCGACCACCGGCAAGCTCTTTCCGACAGGCAACAAGAAGGAAGTTTTCGATGTGCCGGGCTTTGGGCCCATTGAAGTGACCGTCATCGATTGTTCCAATCCCTTGGTCATTGTTCGCGCCAGGGATTTAGGCATCCGGGGAACGGAATTGGCGGAGCTTAACCGGTCCGAAACCTTTATGGAACACGTCGAGCGCATCCGCGGCATGGCCGCCGTCAAAATGGGCTACATCGATGATTGGATGGACGCGCGCACCAAATCCACCAGCGCGCCCAAGGTGGCCGTCCTTTCCGCACCGCAGGACTACAGGGATATGAGCGGCCTTGAAGTCAAAGCCGGCAGCATGGACCTGTGCGCGCGCTGCATCTCGGTCGGCGCTCTGCACAAAGCGTACCCCATGACGATTTCCGTCGCTACCGGCGCCGCCGCCTGCATTGACGGCACCGTTGCGCATGAATTCTACAGGAAGACGGGCAGCAACATCATTCGTTTGGGACACGCAAGCGGAGTCACCGGCGTGGATATGAAACTGGACGGGGAGCGGGTAATCAAAGGCGGCGTAACCCGCACCGCCCGCCGCATCATGGACGGATTCATCTACATTCGGTAAACGAACCAAATCCAAAAAATAAAACTGAAGGAAAATACCATGCTAAAACTGTATGAATCCAGCGTCTATCTGTTAAGGGGCCGACAAATTGTAACGCACATTGAGCAGGCCGGTCAGGAAGCCGGACATCCTGTCACACAGGATGAGGCGGCTCAAGGCACCATCGCCTTTGGTATCATGAAAGCGCACAACAAGAGCGGGGATATGGAGCATCTGCAGCTTCGCTTTGACAGCATGGCAAGCCATGACATTGGTTCAGTCGGCATCATCCAGACGGCCAGAGCCTCGGGCATGAAAGAATTCCCCATGCCCTACGTGCTGACCAACTGCCACAACAGCCTATGCGCCGTGGGCGGCACTATCAACGAGGACGACCATATGTTTGCCCTCTCCGCCGCGCGCAGGTACGGCGGCA
>CAZFUT010000051.1:0-18785 GCA_964522425.1 uncultured Oscillospiraceae bacterium | reverse complement strand
GCGGTGACCATTTCGAAGAAGTAGATCAATTGGCCGATGGTGTGCGCGTTCACCTGCGGCAGGTGGATGGTCTGGCTCATGCGGCCGGCGCGCAGCAGCGCATACTGGGTGCCCCTGTATTCCGCGTCGATCAGTTCGTTCAGCGTTTTGCCGCCGAGGAACGAAACGTTGGGGTATTCTTCGCAGCCGTGGGGGATATCGACGGTATCGCGGAAATCGCCCACATGCAGGAAGGTGATGATCTTGTCGTACGGGCCTTCCGTGTACAGCTGCAGTTGGCTGTGCTGGTCGGTGACGCCCAGCGCCTTGACGGGCGTCTGCCCGGCGTTGACGGCCATCCCCTTGCGCGTCATGCTCTTGCCGAGGCTTTCTGCCCAGAGCTGGCAGAACCAGTCGGCCATGTACTTTAAGCTGTCGGCATAGGGCATCATCACGTGGACGTTGATATCCATCTCTTCCATCGCGATGTACTGGATCACCGCTTCCAGCAGCGCGGGGTTTTCCCAAATCATGGCGCTCTGGCAGCGCTTGTCCATGGCTCTGGCGCCTTCCAGCATGGCGCGGATGTCGATGCCGCAGACGGCGGCGGGCAAAAGGCCCACCGGGCACAGCTCGCTGAAACGGCCGCCCACCGTGGAGGGCACATAGAAGATTTTGAAGCTGTGCTCAAGGGCGAGGCGGATCAGATTGCCCTTTTCGTGGTCGGTGGTGGCGATCAGATGGTCGCCCCATTTGTCGCCCAGCCTGGCCTTCAAGAGGGTGGAGAAAATGAGGTACTGGCTCATGGTTTCGGCGGTGGCGCCGGACTTGGTGATGACGTTGAAGCAGGTCTTTTCGACATCGATGATGTCCAGCAGCGACTGCATGCGCTCGGGGTCGATGTTGTCTTCCACATAGAGGCGCGGGCCGCCGCGCTTCTCTTTGGGCAGCTCGTTGTAGTGCAGGTGGTTGAGCGCCTGCTGCACGGCGATGGGGCCCAGCGCGCTGCCGCCGATGCCCAGCACAACAAAGTTTTCAAATTTGCCGCGTATCCATTCGGCTGTATGCTCGATATCCGCTACGATTTCTTCCTGGTTATAGGGCAGCTCCGTCCAGCCAAGCCAGCCCGTCCCACGGTTTTTGGCAATGGCGTTTTGCGCGGCGGAAGCCGCGTCGGCGCAGGCATCGATCTGAGCGGTCGAAATGCCATAGGGATAACCGACAACGTTGACCATCAGATTGTTGACATCCAGCGCAATATTGTTCCGGCCTTTTTCATTCGCGTTCATTTCGCATAGCCTCCTTTTGTTTCTATAATCATTATATCATATTTCGGGATATGATAAAATAGGGAAACAGGGATAAAATGTTACAAAATAGATACAAAACTATTGATATTTGTTTGACTGCTTTTGTTTGACGTGATACGATACGGGTGACGGATATTTTGACATCGATGGACGGAAAGGGGGAGCAAAGGTGCGCAGACTGCTGTGTTTCCTCCTGATCTGCCTTTTTCTTTTGCCGTCCGTTTCATCAAAGGCAACCAGCGAGCCGTGGCATACCCTTGTGCCTGCCCGGGCATCAGGCGAAGATGCGCCGGTCATGCGGGCGCTGCTGGTCGGCTGCGATGTGTTTGCGGGGGAAGAAAGCTTAGCCCCCTCCGCCGAACACAACGTGGAAGCGGTAAAAAACATATTGCGGGGCGATTTGCGGGGCTATGAGTCCATCCGCACATCCGTCAATGAGCGGCTGGACGGGCCGGCGTTTGCGCGCATGGTGGCCGAGGCCTTTCAGGGAGCGAAAAAGAACGACATCAGTTTTTTTTATATCAGTACCCACGGTATGCCGGGACAAAAGGAGCATGAAACCTATACGCTGCTGCTCAGCGACGGAGAAAAGGATCACGCGCTTACAAACAGTGAGCTGTTTGACGCATTGAACCGTGTGCCCGGCGAAAAAGTTGTATGGGTGGACGCCTGCAACAGCGGGATGCTGCTGGGCAGGGGCGTGGGCCCGGAAAGCGCCCCCGGCAAAATGGCCGTTCCGGGCTTTCAGGTGCTGACCAGCAGCGGAGGGAAGGAGCTGAGCTATTTCTGGAACAGCGCCGGCATATCGGCCGGCAGTTATCTGGTGACGGCGCTTGAATATGGATTGACCGGAAAGGGCCGGTACGCGGCGGACGCGGACCGGGATATGCGCGTGACGATGCGCGAATTGCAGGCGTATTTGCAGGGCAATTACGGGCCGTCCACCCCGCAGTTTTATCCCAGCGCCGGCGACTTTGCCCTGCTGCACTATGCGAGGGCGAGGGACGATTTGGGGCGCGGCCTGGTCACCGATCTTGTGTTCGACGAAACCACGCTGACCGGCGGGGAAAGGGAGATCGGGTTTTCCTATACGCTGAGCAGCCGGGCGCGCATCGCCTATCAAATGGTGTACGAGAAGAACGGTATCTGGCAGTTTGGGGAAGCGCAGGTGGCGGAAGAAAACGAGGGCCGCCACGGCATCGTAAACCCGGGCCGCATCAGGCGCGGCCTCCATTTGCAGGACTTTGGCGAGGCGCTGTACGGCTATGTGCTGTTTATGATCGTAGCCGTGGATGAAGACCGTATGGAGCCCTTGGCGACAACGCTGCTTTCGGTCGAAGAAGAAATGGAACAGACGCCGCAATTGTCGGTGGGCAGGGCGTTCTCCCCCGAAAAAGGGCAGGAAGCGGAGATATTTGTGGGGCATGAAAAGCCCTGCACCATCACGGTTGTTGTCCGTGATGAGCAGGGCGATATTGTGGCCAACCCGGTCTATGAGCAGATGAGCCGACCCCAGCATCTGGATACGCCGGGCAGCCTGTTTTACTGGCGCGGCGTGGACGATGCGGGGGAGAGGCTGCCGATGGGCAGCTACTCTTTGCAGGTGACGCTGCGCATGGGCAATAAAAGCGCGGACGCGTTCAGCCGCGCCTTCAGCATTGAATAAGCATTACCACTCAATGCCTTTTCGCGCGGGGATGCCCTCGTCGAAGGGGTGCTTTTCGGGCTGTATCACGCTTACGTAATTGGCTTTGTCGCGCAGTTTCTGCGGCGCGCCGCGGCCGGTAACGGCCACATCGCCGTATTGCAGCGCGGCGTCGATCAACCGGAAACCGGCATCCTCAGGCAGCAGGCGGTAATTGAGCGTGACGGCCATTTCGTCCAGCACGGTCAGCGCGGGCTTTAATTCGTGCACCTTTTCGATCATCGCGTCGATGGCCCTGCGCATATCATCGGCGGCTTTCTCGATTTCTTCTTCGTTCATCTGATAGGTGAATTTGTTCATCGACGGCGCGGGATAAATGGTCGCGCCCAGTTTTTTCAGCGAAACGAGTTCGCCCGAATTGGGCTGCTTCATGAACTGGATGATGAGCACGGGCTTTTCATAGCCCAGCATACGGGTGGCCAGTCCCATGGCGCAGGTGGTTTTGCCTTTGCCGTCGCCGGTGTATACATGCAGCAGGTTGTTCATAACGATGCTTCCTTTCTGTCGTTTACAATGTGTATAGGGCGATAGGAGGCGGCAGCGCTGCCGGAAAACCGAATCAGATACCCGCAGCCGTTTTCGGGCTGCCACTGGTAGAAATGCCTGCTTTCATAGGGGAACAGCGCTTGCATGATCTGCGCGATCACGCCGCCGTGGGTGACGACAAGGGCATCCTCGCGCTTGGCCATCAGCTTTCCCATCCCTTCCATGACGCGGCGCCGAAAATGGTTGGCGCTTTCGCCCATCGGGCAGCCGACATCGCCGGTTGTGTCTTCGATCCAAAGACGGTATTCCGCCCTGTCCTTTAGCTCTTCATAGCTGTGCATTTCAAAGGCGCCAAAGTCCATTTCGTTAAACGCGGAAAGCGCGGCGGCAGCGCTGCCGGGAAAAAGGACAGCCAGCGTTTCTTTGGCGCGCAGCAGGTTCGACGTATACAGAGCGTACCCGGAAGAATCCGGGTATAAACCGGAAGCTTTAAGCGCGCGCAACGCGGCGATGCCCTCATCACTCAGCGATACATCGGTGGAGCCGGCGTACCGCTTTTCACGGTTGGCTGTTGTTGCGCCATGGCGCAATAGCAGGATGTGGAAGGCGGTTTTGTTCATGGCGTGCCCTTTACATACATCGGGATGCCGCAGACGACCCGCACCACCGTGTCGCATTCCTTTTGCAGCAGGCAGCACGCGCGCCCCACGGCCTCGCGCCACAGGCGGTCTTCCTTCTCAAGGGGGATGACACCCATGCCTACCTCATCCGAGAGGATGACGGCATGGGGGTTCTCACGGCAAAGGCGCGCTACATAGCGATCAAGGTCGGCGTTTTTCGATAGCAATGCGCGCACCGTTTCCTGAAAATCGAGCACGGCGGGTGCGGAAAGCGCCTGTTCGGGAGTGCAGGGGACGGGGTCAAGCTGCAAAGCCTGTCTGACCCATTCTGTCTTGCCGCAGGCCATGCCGCCCAGTACCAGCATCATAGCCATTTCCCTCCCATTACGAAGCCCAGCGCCCAGCATAGTTCCATCATTTGCAGCGCGTAGCCCGCAAGATCGCCCGTCATGCCGCCGAACAGCTTTTGCGCTTTTATATGGAAAGACGCGGCAAACGCCGCTGAGAACATCAGACCGATCAGCGCGGCGGGAAAGGCGAGCAGCATCGCTGCGCCCCCCGATAGCGAGGCAAAGCCCGCCGCGGAAAACAATACGGCCTTTTTGGTCAGATTTTCCTGAAAGGCATAGAGCATACCGCCCTTTCGGGCGTTGGGCAGGGTGCACAGCAGCACCAGCGCCCCGCAGCGCGACAGGATGAACCCCATCGACAGGGCAAGCGGCCGATCGCATTCCGCGTACAGGGCTGTCAGCACAATGGAATATACCAGCGCGCGGATCACGGCGAAAGCGCCGACGTGTACGTCTTTGAGGATGGCGAGGCGCTCTTCCTTTTCTTTCAGGGACGAGAGGGCGTCGCAGGTATCGAGAAACCCATCCATGTGGATGCCGCCCGTCATCAGCATGACGCCGGCAAAGCTGAGCGCGCCGCGAAGAAGGGGCGAACAGGCGGCGCACAGCGCGTTTACAAACAGGAAACAGCAGGCGACCGCGCAGCCGATCAGCGGCAGAAAGGCCAGCGCCAGCCGGTTGTCGCGCTCGTTCCATTCAACATGGGGCATGGGCAGACGCGAATACGCCGAAAAGGCGATGATGAGGGGGCGCAGCAGCTTCATGGCAGTGTTCCTTTCAGCAGAATGGGGATGCCGGCGACAACCTCGGCCACGGTATCGGCCATGCGGGCGCACGCGCAGTTGAGGGCGCCAAGCTTATGGATATAATCCTCGGTGCATGCGTCATAGCGTATGCCGTCGGAAGCGATTTCGTTGGTGATCAGAATCAGGTGCTTTGCATGGAGGGCCAGCTGCTCGATGGAGGGGAAAAGCCGTTCAACTTCGCCGTGCCCGAACATGGCGTTGGCAAGGGCGTTGGGCAGGTCTTCCACAAGGACGGTCGCGTTTTCGGGCACCGAAAGGGCGGAAAAATCGCTTTCGCACTCCGACACGGTGAACCCCTTGCCCTCGCGCATTTTCCGGTGGCGGCGCACGACGGCGCGATCCTCCGCATCCACCACCTTCATCGTGGCGATGTAATGGAGCGCCCCGCCCTGTTTTAACTGCGCGCACAGGCGTTCAGCCAGGCTGCTCTTGCCGCTTTTGCTGCCGCCGGTCAACAGGATAATCATGTGAAGGGGGTATAGGCGTCCATCTGCAAATTGGCAAAGGTGCTGCTTTGGTGGTAGACGGACAGCGCAAGATCGATCAGCGGCAGCAGCGCCGCCGCGCCCGTCCCTTCGCCCAGCGCGAGGTCGGCGGTGATGCAGGCGCTTTTGCCCAGCTTTTCCAGCACGAACCTGCAGGCGGGTTCCCTGCCCATGTGCGACGCCAGCATGAACTGTTTGCAGTCAGGGTCGATCATGGCGGCGGTAAGCGCCGCGACAGAGGATATGAACCCGTCGATGACGATGGGCATTTCATGTTTGGCACCCCCTAAGAATACGCCCGTCATCACGGCGATATCCAGCCCGCCCACCTTGGACAGTACGTCTAAGGGGTTTCCGGCATCGGGCCTGTTCACCTCAAAAGCGCGGCGGATGGCCGCCAGCTTGCGCTTGAGCCCTTCGTCGGACAGGCCTGCGCCGCGCCCCGTCACTTCTTCAATGGGCTTTTGAAGCAGCATTGCCGCCATGGCGCTGGAGGTGGTGGTGTTGCCGATGCCCATTTCCCCGGTGCAGATGATCTGGTATCCCTTGTCTTTCAGCTCTTTCACAAGGTCCATGCCCGTTTGCAGGCTCTTTTGCGCTTCGTCCATGGTCATGGCGGGTTCTTTCACCATGTTGCGCGTGCCGTGCGCCGCTTTGCGGCGCATCAGCTCGGGGCAGTCTTCATCGGTGTTGATGCCGACATCCACGGCGAATACATCGGCGCGGGCAGAGCGCGCAAAGGCGTTGATGCACGCGTTGCCGCGCGCGATGCTTTTGGCGTTGAGGGCGGTGATGCTGCTGTCGGTCTGCGTGACGCCTTCGGCGACTACGCCGTTATCGGCGCACAGCACCAGAATGGCGCGCTTATTTAACTGCACGTTTTCGGTGTGCTGTATGCCGCCCAGCTGCGACACCATGCGCTCAAAATGCCCCAGGCTGTACAGGGGCTTGCCCACTTCGTTCCAATGCCGTTCACATGCGTGCTGGTGTGTTTCTGAATACATGTCATTCTCCTTGGCTGTGTAATATTCGATGCTGCTTCAGCAGCCAATCTTCGTGCTGTTCCCTGCTTTCGGTGATGAATTCGTACACCAAATAGTCGGGGGCAATTTTGCTTATGAGGGAGCGCAGGGAAGCATCCAGAAAGGGCCTGTGCGCGTCAATGGCCATTACATGGCGGTAGGCCGCCATCAGCTTTTCAAAGCCGGTGCCTGTGAGGCGAATCTTTTCTTTCAGCATCTTTTCCACATATCGGCCGCTTAAAGTCTGATGCAGATGAACGCCCCGTATGAAACGGGCAAGACCGCCATGGCTGTCAACCATGCTGCCAATATAGCGTACCGCTTCGGGGAGCGTCGCAAGGGCGCGGTTCGTGTGCATCAGATGGCCGATATCCAGCATGATGCCCTTGCGCTCAACGGGAATCTGATCCATGAGCCTTTGGGTCAGCTTGGGGGCGGTAAAGGTAAAGCCCGGCCACCACAGGTTTTCGACCAGAAAACAGAAGGGATCGTCGCGGCCTTCTAACATCATGGCAATCATTTCCGCGGCGCTGTCGATGACGTCCTGATCGCTGTAACGGAAACGGTAGCTGACCGTTTCCTGCGGCGAAGCTTCCGATACATGCAGCACCACATACTCGGCTTTGAGCCGGGCAGCCATATCCAGCTGGCGGCGATACAGGCTGATCCACTGTTCTTTGGTTTCGCAGCCGAAGGCCTGACAGGCGGCGGATACAGAACCGAAATCGCTTTCAAGCCGCGCGTAATCATTTTTCCAGAACGGCATCCATGACGGCTGGTAGCCCAAATGGATGCCAACCGCGCTGTTTTCGGGCAGGGCGGCGGGCAGCGCGTCTTCGTACAGCAGCAATTCAAACCCATCCATGCGGGTTTTGCCAAGAAAAGACAAAGCGTCTTCCGCATCGGAAAAACGCGCCCAATCGCTTTCGGCATTGGAAAGACTGGCGAGTGTTTTCATTTATTCCTCCCGCAGGCAGTATAACACGACATCCATGTACCTTCAAGGCTTTTGCGCTTTCCGAAGGAGGAAAAGACGGGCTGACGCGGTTGACTTTGCGGGGGCCGATCACTATAATGATTATACAAATGAAACGGCGCGCGCTGATGCCGAAAGGCGGCCATTGGCCGAGGGAACACGGATGCGATTTCCGGGCTATCCCAGTAACCGTAATGCGGACGAACAGGCGAAACCACTGCGAAAGCGGGAAGGGCCTGCGAGGATGAAGCTAAGCCGGGAGACCTGTCAAGCGCGTTATTTCCTGGGGATGGAAACAGCCTTGCTGAAACGGCGGGCAGGGGTATGCCATGGCATACCGCCATCCCGCCGCTTTGTTTGAACGATGAAAGGGGTATCTGTTATGACCCGGAAAATCATTGCTCTGGTGCTTGTGGCCCTGCTCATGCTGCCCGCGTTCGCTTTCGCGGGGGGCGAAACCGTGCTGACCGACATGACGGGCCGCGAAGTCAAATTGGCCAAGCCCGTTGAGCGGCTGATCGTGATGTGGCCCGGCGACTGCGAGATCGTTTACGCGCTGGGCGCGGAAAGCCTGTTGGTGGGCGTGGGCAGTTACTGCGACTACCCCGCTGAAGCGGCCGATGTGGAAAAGGTAACCCCCGGCAAGGATATGAACCTTGAACAGATCCTTGCCCTTAAGCCCGACCTTGTGCTCACCACTACCATGTCGCTGGTCAAAGAGCATGTGGAGGCGCTGGAAAAGGCCGGCGTGCCGGTGTTCGTCAACGATGCGACCGGTGTGGAAGGCGTGTATACCGCCATCGGGAACATCGGCGCGCTGACCGGCCGCACGCGGCAGGCGGAAGAGCTGGTGGTCTCCATGCAGAAGGGCTTTGAAGAGATCAGGGCCAGGGTGCCCGCCGGCGGCACGCTGAGCGCGTATTACGAGATCATGCCCGTATCTCAGGGGCCCTGGGCGGCGGGCGGCGGCACGTTTATGGACGAGCTGGGCGCCATTGTAGGGCTTAAGAACATCTTTGGCGATCAGGGCGCATGGGCGCAGGTGTCCGAAGAACAGGTGCTGAAACTGAACCCCGCGGTGATTATTTCCACGTCCTACGGCGATCCCGCCGAAGTAACCAAGGAAATCAACGACCGAGCGGCGTGGAAGGATGTTCGGGCGCTGAAAGACGGCAAGGTCTTCTGTTTGGACGGCGACCTCTTTACCCGGCCCGGCCCCCGTCTGGTAGAGGCGGTGGAGTCCCTCTTTACGCTGCTGTACGGCGAAACCAAAGCGGATAAGGCGGCCTAAAATTGAACTTCGGATGGCCGGCAGGGCGATCCCTGCCGGCCATTTTTAGGAAGAACAGATGATAGAACAAAAGGCTTTTACATGGCGCGACGCGCTGATGCTGACGGTGCTGACGCTGATGATCCTGCTTGCCGCGGTGACGGTGGGCAGCGTGGCGCTGCCGCTGAAGGAAACGCTGAGCACGCTGTGGTACGCACTGCAAGGCAAGGCGACGGAGGGGATGGCGTCGTCCATTCTGCTCAACATCCGTTTGCCCCGCGTGCTCTGTGTGGCGCTGACGGGGGCGGCGCTTTCGCTGTCGGGCGCTTCCATGCAGGGGCTGCTTCGCAACCCGCTGGCGGACGGCTCTACCCTGGGCGTCACATCGGGCGCGGCGCTGGGGGCGGTGTTTGCCATCTTTTCGGGAATAGGGCAGAGCGTGGGCGGCACCATGGGCATGGCGATGCTGTTCAGCATGCTGTCGCTCTTATCCATCCTGTCGCTCTCCTATGCGATGGATAAGTCCTTTTCCACCAACACCATCATATTGATGGGCGTTATATTTTCCATGTTTGCCGGGTCTTTGATCAGCCTGCTGATGGCCTTTTCCGGCAACAAGCTGCATACCATTACGTTTTGGACGATGGGTTCGCTTTCGGGCGCGGGGTATGCCGATGCGCTGATCCTGCTTGCTGCGCTGATTCTTTGCGGCGGCACCATGATGGCTGTGCGCAGCGAACTGAACGCCTTTGCCATCGGCGAAGAAAACGCGCTGCACATCGGCATCAGCATCCGCAGGGTGAAGCTGATGGTGATGGTGTCGGTGTCCTGCATGATCGGCGTTGCCGTATCCATCGGCGGGTCGATCGGCTTTGTGGGATTGATTATCCCGCACATGGTGCGCCTGCTGTACGGCCCCAACCATCAGCGGCTGCTGCCCGTGTGCGGCTTTTTCGGCGCGTGCTTTCTGATGCTGTGCGATTTGGCCGCTCGCACCATCGTATCGCCGTTGGAGCTGCCGCTGGGCGTCGTCACCAGCCTTGTGGGAACGGTCGTGTTTATATTGATCTTTATCAGGCAGCGAAAGGGGGGGAGGGCATGATGCTTTCTGTTCAGAACCTTACCGTTTCGCGCGGAAACAAAAATGTGGTGCAGGATGTTTCGTTTGATATCCGTCAGGGGGAATGGTGGATGTTGCTGGGGCCCAACGGGGCGGGCAAATCCTCCCTGATTATGGCGGTTTCTAAGGCAGCGCCTTATACGGGCAGCATACGCTGCAAAGGGCAGGAAGTGGGCAGCGTGCGCCCCAAAACGCTGGCAAGGTCGATTGCCGTATTGAACCAGTCTCACCCCGTCAGCTACGGCTTTTCAGTGGAAGACGTGGTGCGCCTGGGGCGCTATGCCTATCGGCGGGGGATGTTTTCCGCGTCCGATCCGAAGGAACATGATATGGTGGAAAAGGCCCTTCAATGGACGGGTATGGAAAAATTGCGCAAAAGAAGCCTTAAAACGCTGTCCGGCGGCGAAGTGCAGCGCGCGTTTTTGGCGCAGGTACTGGCGCAGGATCCGGAACTGTTGATACTGGACGAGCCGTCCTCGTCGCTGGACTTAAAGCACCAGCACGGGCTGTTTGAACTGGTATCCGAATGGGTGAAGCAGCCGGGCAAGGCGGTATTGTCCGCCGTTCACGATTTGAGCATTGCCAGAAAGTACGCTTCCCACGCGCTGATGCTTTCGGCGGGGCGCATGGCGGCGCAGGGAAGGATACAGGATGTGCTGACCGATCAGGTGCTGGACAGCGTATATGATATCCCCGTAAGGCCGTGGATGCGCGAACTGCTGAAACAGTGGGAAGCGTAATGCAGCGCTTCGTTTCTGAGCCTGCTTTACAATTAGGGTGTGAACAGGTATAATTTCTCCATCAACCAAAAGGAATGATGCATGTGAAATGTCAGTTTTGCAACTGTGAGGACAGCCGGGTCGTCGATTCCCGGCCGACGGAGGACGGGACCAGCATCCGCAGGCGGCGTGAGTGCATCAACTGCGGCAGGCGTTTTACCACCTATGAGAAGGTGGAAACCGTTCAGCTGCTGGTGATCAAAAAAGACAATACGCGCGAGGTCTTTAACCCGCAGAAAATACGCGAAGGGATCATCCACGCCTGCCATAAGCGGCCGGTGGCCGCATCGGATATCGACCAGATCGTCAATCAGGTGGAGCAGTTTGCCTACAACGGCATGAAGCAGGAGATCACCACCCATCAGATCGGTGAAATGATCATGGAAGCCCTGAGGAAACTCGATGAAGTGGCCTATATCCGCTTTGCGTCGGTTTACCGCCAGTTTACCGATATTCCCACCTTCATGCACGAGCTGAGCCGCTTGATGAAAGACAACCGATTGAAGGAGGATGAACAGTAAAGGAACCCCGGTTTCATTCAGCGGCGCATCTGTGGAGGCCTTATCATAACACGCGATCATGCTGTTTTGTTGCATGGCTGGTTTCTTGCATCAATTTCTGCCATCACAGGTCTATGTGTTTACAATTCCCGCTGTCGGTTCGCTTCGTCACCGGGGATTTTCGATGAAACCGATGAGGGCCGTAAGGCGGATTTATGTAAGGTTTATCTATCAAAAATAATCAATGAAAATATCGAAATACCGCCGATTTTGCCATATTTTTGCTGTACATGGCAGGGGAAATGTGGTATATTATCTGCAACCAAGCCCCGGGTCAGGTGTTCCTTCCGGTTTTCTCATCTAACGATGACGATACACCATGGAAACAACTGTGCATCGTCTCGGTTTGGATAAAAATCAGGAGGTACCAAGATGTACACCGACAAAACCCTCACCTGCCGCGAGTGCGGCGCCGAATTCGTTTTCTCCGCTTCCGAACAGGCGTTCTATGCCGAAAAAGGCTTCCAGAACGAGCCCGGCCGCTGCCCCAGCTGCCGCGCTAACCGCCGCAACAACAACCGCGGCGAGCGCCAGATGTACGAAGTGATCTGCGACGGCTGCGGCTGCACCACGCAGGTGCCCTTCCAGCCGCGCGGAGATCGGCCCGTGTACTGCCGTGACTGCTTCTCCAAGCAGAATCCGCGCTACTGATAATCCGTAGGCGAATACCAAGAACCCTGTATCATCCGATGCGGGGTTCTTGCCGTTTTTGATCTTTCCGCTTTCTCGTGCGGGTTGCTTTGTTTACCCTCTCTTTACCATGGAGGAACTGCTATTCTCGAAATTCTCGGAATATGTTTTTGTTTTGCAAAAAATGCTTGACTTTTTCAGCAACGCACGGTATTATACCACTTGCGCGGTTCGTTATCTGGGTGTAGCGCAGCTTGGTAGCGTGCTTGAATGGGGTTCAAGAGGCCGAGAGTTCAAATCTCTCCACCCAGACCAAAACCTTCGAGAAATCGGAGGTTTTTTGTTGCAGAAATACCGGCGCATACCAAAAACCTCCCCTGCGTCACATCGACGCGGGGGAGGTTTGTACGGCCTATGGAAAGGCTATGGTTTACTTCTTTCCGAGCGCGCCTTTTACGGCCGAGATGACGGCCATCAGAGCGCCGCCGCCGACACCGCCGCCCAGAATGCTGGCGAGGATGCTGGAAAGGTCGAGGCTGCCGGCGGAACCGCCCGCAACGCCCAGCAGGGAAAGAATCTGGCCGCCCAGACCGCCGCCTACGATGCCGGCGATGGTGTTGCCCACATTGCCCAGAGACAGTTTCGGCATGGCCTTACCCGCGGCGTTGCCGCCGATGGCGCCGGTCACCAGCTGAATCAGAATACTTACGATATTGCCCATAATACAAGCCTTCTTTCTAATAATCAGTACCGTTTAAGAATATACCCGGTTATTCGTGGCTAAACTGGGATAACGGGGTTTTTGAAGGAATTTTACAGAACATTGCCCGGATTGACAGATTTCTTTGCTCAGCATAGAATAAAAATGGTGATGGGCGGCGATTCAGCCTATTTCAAAGGGAAAAGGATACGATATGAAGATTGTGACCGTGGTCGGCGCAAGGCCGCAGTTTATCAAGGCGGCGGCGGGCTCCCGCCAGATACGAAAAGAGCATCGGGAAATTCTTGTCCATACGGGCCAGCATTTCGATGATAATATGTCGGCTGTGTTCTTTCGGGAAATGGGCATCCCTGCGCCCGATTACAACCTTGGCATATCGGGCGGCAGCCATGCGGTGATGACGGCGCGGATGCTGGAAGCCACCGAAAACGTGCTGGCAAAAGAACGGCCGGACGCGCTGCTGGTCTATGGCGATACCAATTCCACCCTGGCGGCGGCGCTGGCGGCGGCCAAAATGCGCGTCCCCGTATTCCATGTGGAGGCGGGCAACCGCTTGGGCACTTTGGATAACCCAGAAGAAGTCAACCGCATATTGACCGACCACTGTTCCACCCTGCTGTTCTGCGCCACGGAAGATGCGCTGCGCAAGCTGCAAAGGGAGGGGCTTCAGGAAAAATCGCATTGCGTGGGCAACATCATGTACGATTCCTTTTTGCACTTTGCGGGCCAGCCGTGGGATCATCCCGATATCAGGCACTTGGACGGCACGGCTTTTGCCGTGCCCGAGCGCTTCTACTACATGACCTGCCACCGGCAGGAGAATACGTACAGCGATGAACCGCTGACGGAGATACTGGCGGCCATGAACAGTCTGGACGCGCCCACGATTTATCCCGTGCATCCGCGCAACCGCGACCGGGCGCTGCGCATCTGTGAAAAGGAAGGATTTGGCCATATTTGCCTCACCCAGCCGGTTGGCTATTCCGACTCGGTGCATTTGACGGAGAACGCGCTAAAGATCGTGACGGACTCGGGCGGCCTGCAGTGCGAGGCGTTCTACGCGGGCGTGCAGTGCGTGTTTGTGCTGGACTATGCGGTGTGGCCGGAAACCATGGTGGGCAACCGCAACCAGCTTGCCAAACCCGATAGAAACGATATCGTGAACAAGCTGTCAATGACCCAGGTGATCGACCCTGCTTACCAGCCCTTTGGCAACGGCCACGCGGCGGAAAATATCTGCGCGGTGATCAGGGCGTGGGAAAAAGAACGGTAACGGCGCCAAAGTACGCGGAGGCTGTCTGTTGAAAAATATCCTGATTTTGATGTCCCAGCTTGGCATAGGCGGCGTGGAGCGTTCGCTGGTATCGCTGCTGAGCAGTCTGGATGATAGAAAGTATCATGTGCGCCTGATGCTGCTGAGCGATACGCCCGATGAGCTTCGCCCCTATGTGCCGCGCCATGTGGACGTTGTGCCCTTCCCCAAAGCGTTTCGCTTTTTGTATATCCCGCGCGGGGAAGTGCTGTCTTCTTTTGTGTGCGCGATGGGGAAAAACCTGAATGTGTTTCGTTTCGCTTTCTATTTGCTCAAAGGCCTTGCCATACGCAATATGGGCGCGGCGCGGCAGCAGCTGCTGGCCGCCGCCCTGCATACCATGCCCGATATCGAGGGGGACTATGACGCCGCCATCGATTATACGGGCAATTTTAAGACCGTGCTGCTGCGCAAGGTGAAGGCAAAGCGAAAGATCAGCTGGGTACACGGCGATTACAGGATACTGGATCGCGACGAAAAGATAGACAGAATCGAGTACCGGAAGCTTGACCGTATCGTCACGGTGTCGGAAACCTGCCGCGATGTGTTTGCGGAAATCTATCCCGAATATGCGCAGAAGTGTTTTGTCATGCCCAACATCACGTCAAAAGCGTTCATCCGGAAGCTGGCGCAGGAAAAGCCCAAGGTGCTTGTTCAGGAAGAGATGCCGTCTGTGCTGAGCGTGACGCGCCTTGACCCCGACAAGGGGCTGTCCATCGCCATCGATGCCTGTGCGCTGCTGAAAGAGCGGGGCGAACGGTTCAGGTGGTATGTGCTGGGCGAAGGGCCTGAGCGGGCGGCGGTGGAAAAGCTGATCGAGCAAAAGGGCCTTCAGGACGATTTTGTTTTGCTGGGGGCGCATCCCAACCCCTATCCGTACATGAACAGGGCGACGGCCATCGTACATTGCTCGCTGTCCGAAGGCCGGTCTGTGGCCATCGACGAAGCGATGCTGCTGGAAAAGCCGATTCTGCTGACCAATTACCCGACAGCGAAGGATCAGATTGAACACGGTGTGACGGGAATGATTTGCGGCATGCTGGCAGAAAACGTGGCGGACAGCCTGCAAGAAATGCTGAAAAACGCCCCAATGCGGGAGACGTTATCCTCCAATCTGCGCCGGTTTTCTTTGCCTGTTGCAGCGTCGCTTGCGCTGTTTGACCGGCTGACGGATGCCGAGAAAGGCGATGCGGTATGAAAGGCCTGTTTCTGTACGACCATCCCATCCCCGAAAAAGGGCTGACGGGGGTGGACTGCAAGGTGCGCAATCAGATGAAGGTAATGAACGCCTGCGGCCTTGCCTGCGAGGGCTTTTTCTGGGGGGATGAGCCGAAAAAAATGCAGGCGCTGCTGACGCGCCTGCCCTTTGGGCAGGGCATTCCGCCGTGGCGGTACGATCCGGCGTTTGAAAAAGCGGATTTTCTGTATTTTCGAAAGCCTTCCTTTCTTTCGGGCGATGTGCGGCGGGTGCTGAAACAGATCAGGCGGCGCAACCCCGGTATTAAAATCGTGATGGAGATACCGACCTATCCTTATGACACCGAAATGACGCAGTTTTTGAAGGACCGTCCCTTCTTGTGGAAGGATCGCTTCCACCGTAAGCGCCTTCGCGGGCTGGTGGACTGTCTGGCCGTGATCGGGGACAGAGACTATCAGCGGCTTTTCGGCCTGCCGGTCATGATGATAAAGAACGGGCTGGACCTATCGTCCATCCCCCTGCGCAGCCCCAAAACGGATGAAGCGATCGACCTGTGCGCCGTGGCCATGTTTGCGCCGTGGCACGGCTATGAGCGCCTGATTGAAGGGCTGATCCGGTATTATGAAGGCGGGGGGCAGCGGCAGTTTCTCTTGCATCTGGTGGGCGAAGGGCAGGAGAAGGCGGGCTATGAAAAGCTGGCGAGCCATCCGCTCGTCAAAGACCGTGTGATATTCTACGGCCTGATGGGCGGGGAAAAGCTGGACGCGATCTATGACCGCGCCGACATCGGAGTGTGCAGCCTTGGCATGTACAAGAAGGGCAATAATTTTATCGGCGTATTGAAAGCCCGCGAATATCTGGCCAAG
This sequence comes from uncultured Oscillospiraceae bacterium, assembly GCA_964522425.1. Lineage (GTDB taxonomy): Bacteria > Bacillota > Clostridia > Christensenellales > Aristaeellaceae > DTU024. The sequence continues at coordinate 2,590 of CAZFUT010000051.1, read as the reverse complement.
GGGCTGCCCATGCTGGCGACCGCGCCCTTTGATTTGACGGAAGGGGAAAACCCCGACTATTACCTGCAATGCGACAATAGTGCAACGCCCATTGATTTTGAAAAAGTGGCGGATTTTTACGACGCGCTGCATAAAGGAAAAGACCAGCCCACGGCGACGGCGAAGCGTATGCGGGCGCTGGCGGAAGAAACCATCGATATGCGGGTGACCTTTAAGCCGGTGACGGATTATCTGCTGACCTTTCAAAAAGCAGCGGCATCATCTGAAGCCCGCTGATGGGCGCTTGATTGCCCGCCATATGCTCGTGATAAGGCGTTGGGGAAACGGGGAAGCGGCTGTCAAGCAGTGCGAAGGGGACGGGGGCAGCGTCATGCTGCCCGTTTTCAACCAGCGTTGCGTGGTCGGGCATCACAAGCAGCCGGAAATCGCCCAGCGCCTCAAGGCCCGTTAGCAGGGGTTTTATAAGTTCCGCGTCGATGCGGCGGAGGGCGTTCAGTTTTTCGTTGACATCCATCATGTGGGAGGCAAGATCGGGCGCTTCCACATGGAGCAATACAAAATCGTCCTGTGAGCGGAGGGCGTTCAGCGCGGCCTCCGCTTTTTGGGCGTAGCTGGTATCAAGGCCGCCGGTGGCAAAGGGCAGATCGGGCGCGTTTAGTTGAACGGCACGCGCCAGCCCCCTGACCAGCGGCGTGCCGGTGATGACGGCGCCGCTTTTGTGAAAGGCGTCCGAAAATTTGGGGCATGCAAAGGCTTTGGCCGTGCCCCAGCACCAGAGCGCGTTGGCGGGCAGAAGGCCTAAGCGGATGCGACGAATATTGATGGGGTGGTGCGCGAACGCTTCCTGCGCAGCGATTTCCAGCGCCGCGATGCCGGGGGAAAGGGCGGCTGTGATGCGTTGGTGCTCCGCCCAATGCTGGCCGATGTGTTCGTGGGGACGCGGAAACGCCCGCATGGGCAGACGCTCTCCCGTCAAAAGGCAGTAGAAACGCCGGAGCGCATGCGGCGTGATGCTGCTTTCCCGCAGAATGGCGCGGACATTTTTTTCTTCAAACAGGTCGTCAAACAGCCTGAGCGCGTCTTTGGGCGCGATGCCGCCGCCGTTAAAGCTGGCGAGCTTTCCATCCATGGACACCGAAACCAGATTGGCGCGCAAGACGCTTTCGTTTTCCTTAAGCGCAATGTTTTCTCCCAGCGCCTCCAGCGCGGCGCGGCCTGCGCCCTTAGGCAGGGGGCAGCCCAAAATGGTCGATATGGCGGTTTCACTGCCGGGGCGCATGCCCTTGGGCGTGGTTACGGCGTAGCCCTTCTGCCCGCCTGCAACCAAAGCAAGGTGCGGCAAACAAAGAAAGCCAAGCGGCGTCTGCCCGCCGAGCGTCCGCAAGGGCCGGTCGGCCATGCCGTCCAGTATCACCAGCACATATTTCACGGCAAAATAAGCAGGAGCAAGGCTGCAAGGGAGGACGTGGCGTACATCAGTTTGCAGGCGTCGGCGATGTCGCTGCGCAAAGGCTCCCGGATATTATCGCCGATGGTAGGCTTGAACACGCTTTCGCCGTGGTAGACGTGCGTGCCGCCCAATTGGATATGGAGCGCGCCCGCCGCCGCCGCTTCACTCCACGCGCAGTTGGGGCTTTTGTGCTTGTCATGGTCGCGCAATACGGTGCGGAAGGCGGCCTTGCCGTCCTTTTTGAACAGAAACGCCGAAACCACCATCAGCAGGGCGGTCAGCCGCGCGGGGACAAAGTTCAGTACGTCGTCCAGACGCGCGCTGAACCAGCCGATATCGCGGTACCTGTCGTCCATATACCCCACCATGGAATCCAGCGTGGAGGCGGCTTTAAAGCCCATCATCAGGACGGGGCCGCCCAGCAGCGCGTACAGCATGGGCGCAATCACGCCGTCGGTGGTGTTCTCGGCCACCGTTTCCACGGTGGCGCAAATGATTTCTTTCTCTGTCAGATGCGCCGTTTCACGCCCCACGATGCGGGCCACGCGCTTGCGCCCTTCGTTCAGGGAAAGGCCAAGCGCCCGCCGCACGCCCTCGGCTTCCCTGGCGAGGCATTTGGTGGAAAGCCCCGTCCAAAAGATAAGGGCGCAGCCCAGCATGTACGGCAGCCGCCCCATGCGGTTAAGCAGCCAAACGATGCCGCCCGTTGCCGCCATGGTGAGCGACACCGTGGACAGGGTTAAAACGGGGGCGGCGGCGCGCAGATTGCGGGCCGACTTGCGGAGCCTGTTTTCCATCAGACCGATGAAGCGGCCGATGAAGCGCACGGGGTGCGGGAACCATTCGGGGTCGCCGATCAGAATATCCAGCCCCCAGCCGATCAGCAGCGCCAGCACGGTATCCTTCATCAGCATTCTCCCTTCAAAAGGGCGTAGATTTTTTCCATATCAAGGCTCTGGCGCACAGCCATGGCCAGGCGGTCGAATTCTTTTTCCCGGAAGGCTTCAAGGCTCATCACTTCGTCCGCGTTGGCAGGAAGCCCCTTCTGCTTGCGGGCAAAATCCACCATCTGTTTCCATAGGTGCCCGCTGTCCAGCACGCCGTGCAGGTAGGTGCCCAGCACATTGCCCTTTTCGTTGG
>CAZFUT010000050.1:0-19046 GCA_964522425.1 uncultured Oscillospiraceae bacterium | reverse complement strand
TGAAATGGCTCAGCATGATGTACAGGTTATTGGGGTTGAGCAGCGCGTTTTCGGGGTTCTGCGCAAAGAAATATTCGGGGTGGGCGATGATGTACTGGTCGATGGCGGCGGAAGAGGCCACCATGATGATCAGCGACGTGCCCTGCCGCCGCCCCGCGCGCCCCGCCTGCTGCCAGGTGCTGGCGATGGTGCCGGGATAGCCGCACATCAGGCAGCAGGAGAGGGAGCCGATATCGACCCCCAGTTCCAGCGCGTTGGTGGAAACCACGGCATCCGCTTCGCCGCGGCGCAGCGCCTGCTCGATGGCGCGGCGCTCGCCCGGCAGGTACCCGCCGCGGTAGCCGTGCACGCGCGGAGCGCTGCCGAGGGGATCGCGGGCGATGTCCTTGAGCGCCTTGGTCATGACCTCCACCTGTACGCGGCTTTTGGCAAATACGATGGTGGGAATATGGTTTTTAAGCAGAAGGGCGGCAATGGACCGCGTTTCGCTGAGGCAGCTCTTGCGAATGCCGAGCTGCCTGTTGATAACGGGCGGGTTATAGAACACCACATGGCGTTCGCCAAGGGGCGCGCCGTTATCATCCACCACGTCGACCGGTTGCCCCGTCAGCGTTTCAGCCAGTTCGCCGGGGTTTTTGATGGTGGCGGAGCAGAGAATAAACTGCGGGTCGCTGCCGTAAAAGCGGCACAGGCGGATGAGGCGGCGCAGCACGTTGGCCAGGTTGCTGCCGAAGACGCCGCGGTAGGCGTGTATTTCGTCGATCACGATGTATCGCAGGTTTTCAAACAGCTTGACCCATTTGGTGTGGTGGGGCAGTATGCCGGAGTGCAGCATATCGGGATTGGTCACCACCACATGCCCCGCCTGCCGGATGGCGCGGCGCGCCGCGGCCGGCGTATCGCCGTCATAGGTATAGGTTTTGATGTCTTCTTTAAGCAGCGTAACCAGCTCGTACAGCTCCGATACCTGATCCTGCGACAGCGACTTGGTGGGAAACAGATACAGCGCGCGCGTGTCAGGGTTGGCAAGGATGCTGTTGAGCACCGGGATGTTGTAGCACATCGTTTTGCCGGATGCCGTGGGGGTGACGACCACCACGTTTTTGCCGGCCAGCACCTTTTCGATGGCGCCTGCCTGATGGGTGTAGAGGCTTCGTATGCCGCGCTCCTGCAGAACGGCCTTGATGCGCCCGTCGATGGCCTCCGGCCACGGGGCATAGTGCGCCTTTCGCGCCGGATCCACATGCCATGCGGTCACGCAGGAAGAAAAGCCTTCGTCGGCCTTTAAGAAATCGATCATCTGCTCAACGTTCACGCGGCATATCCTCCAATTTCTGATAGGCACAGTATAACAAAACCTGTATCTGCGTACAAGAGCGCGGATGCGCGCGCGTTGCAGTGCAATTGACGATTTCGGCGAAAAAAGCTAATATGGCGAAGGCGCGTCTGCACGGGACGGGGGAAAACGCTGCCCTTCAGGTGTCTATGCGTGATTTATTGGGAAAACAGGAGGCTGTGATGGTGAAGCTGTGTCGAAGTGCCGCTGCTTTTTTCTTGTTTTGGGTCTGCGTGTTGTTTTACGCGCCTGCGGAAGCGGCTTCTGCCCAAACGACAGCCCCCGCGCTTTATATCAACGAGGTATGCGCGGATAACGAAAGCGTCTGGACGCTCGGCTTTTCCGATTATCTGGAGGTGTATAATGCGGGCAAGACGCCGTGGAACCTGGCCGATTGCCGGCTTGAGGCGAACGGCAGGCTTTCTTATCTGCCGGATGTGACGGTCGATGCCGGGGACTATGCCGTGCTCGTGTGCGACGGAAAACAGGTTAAAACAAAGCTGCCCAAAGAGGGTGGCCGCCTGGCGCTGCTGACCAGCGATCGGGCGGTCATCGACGCGGTGGAGCTGCCGCCCCTGCCCGGCGGCGTCTGGCTGCGGGAAACGGGCGCAAGCACGCTGCATTCGCCCGGCTTTCCCAATACCGTACAAGGTGAAGCGGCGTTTCACGAATCGGTGCGCGGCCCTCTTACGGTCAACGAGGTGGTCAGCGCCAATTTCCGTGCGGCGGATACCAAAATCCGTTATGCCGATGTGATCGAAATCATGAATGCCGGGGAGGCCCCGGTTTTGCTGTCCGACTGCTGCCTTTCGGACGATCAAAACAATTTGGAACAGTATACCTTTCCCCGCGTGTGCCTTGCGCCCGGCGAATGCTTTGTTGTGTCCTGCACCGAGAAAAAGGGGGAGCGCAGCGCGGGGTTTAAAATAGCGTCGGAAGGCGAAACGATCTATTTGACCTGCCGGCGGGAAGGAAAAACGGTGTTTTCCGACGCCATGAACGTTCCCCATCTTCCCATGGACGTATCATACGGGCGGAAAAACGGGGAGCTGCTGTATTTTTCCGTGCCGACGGTGGGAAAGCCGAACGCGGACGGCTATGAAAGGGTCGCCGCTGCGCCTGCTTTGTCCGCTTCTTCCGGCTATTATGCCGAGCCCTTTCAAGTGACCATCGAAGGGGAGGGGCCGTTTTTTTACACCGTCGGGCAGGAGGAACCTACCCTTTCCGACAACCGATATACGGGGCCGATCACCATTGACCAATCGACCACATTGCGCGTTATCGCGGCGCCCGAAGGCGCGGCGCCGTCAGAAACAGTGACGGCGGTCTATCGGTTTGATCGATCCGAATACGCTCTGCCCTGCGCCTTCATTACGGTGCCGGACGATTATATGAAGAACAGGGGCGACGGTCTTTTGCTCCATGCGCAGGATCGGTCGATCCGCGTGCCCGCCAACCTGACGTATTTGGGCAAGGGGATAACGCCCGATTTTTCCATCGGCTGCGGGCTGGGCATCAGCGGGCAAACGTCGCGCACCCGCCCCAAAAAGAACTTTAAGGTCGTGTTCCGCTCAAAATTCGGCGAAGAATCCTTAAACAGCCCGGTGTTTTCGGACGCCGATATTTCATGCTTTGGTTCCCTCCTCTTTCGGGTGGGGACGACCGGCAACCCCATCAGGGATATTCTGGGCGTCGCCATCGGCAAGGACGTGATGAAGGACGTTCTGTTTCAGCATTATCAGCCCGTCAATCTCTTTATCGGCGGGCAGTATCATGGCGTCTATTATATGCGGGAGCATATCGACGCGCAGTTCATCGTCAACCATCTCGGCGGGGATACAGACCATGTGGATATGGTGCATTTCATCGATGAAACGGAGATCGGCAGCAATAAGGATTGGGTCAAGCTGCTGGATTACTGCCGGGAGAACGACCTGAAAGAAAAAGAGCATTACGATTACGTCGCGTCTGAAATCAATCTGGACAGCTTTATCGACTACTTTATCTGGCGTCCCTATACGGGGGATACCGACCATCCGAACATCCGCTATGCGCGTTCGCGCAACGGAAAGGATACGCGCTGGCATATCGTCATTTACGATATGGACTGGGCGTTTACCAACCCCGCCGTCGGGTTTGAAAAATATGTCCTGAGGCGGTACGATGAAGAAAAACACAACAATATCATCATCCATGGGCTGCTGCAAAATGACGATTTCCGCGCCCGATATATGGAGCGGCTGGTTTTTCACATGAACCATACCTTTGATACGGCGCGCGTGCTGTCCATCCTGAACAGCCTCAACGAAACCCTTGCCCAAGACCTTCCCAAAGACCGGCTTCGATGGAACTCCACCATGGCGTCCTGGAACCGCGCCGTGCATGACATCAAAACCTATATCACGACGCCGCAGAAAGACAGAAGGACATTTTTGGTGAAAGAGCTTCAGCGCGGCCTGCGCCTGTCGGACGCGGAGGTACAGACCTATTTCGGGAGTTTTTTCCAAGAGTGATGCGGAAAAGCGCCGCCGCTCAGATGATTGCAGATGCCGGCCTTTTTGAAGATTGACATTCGGGGAGGGAAGTGGTAGACTCGCTACAGCTTTCCGATGAGGGAGTAGTTCGCGCTTCGGCGTAGAAAATGTCAACAACCGGGCAATAGCTCTGGCATTTCTGAAAGAACGAGACTCATGTACAATTTGGTACATGGGTCTTTCTTTGAAAAGAGGAGGATAAGATGAAGGAGTACCTGAAGCCCTTGGAAGAGGTGCTGGGCGAGGTCGGCAGCGGCACTGCCGGCCTTTCTGACGCCGAAGCCGCGAAGAGGCTTGAAGCAAACGGCAAGAACAAGCTGCGCGAAGCGGAAAAGGTCAGCGCTTTCCGCCGGTTCCTGAACGAACTGAAGGATCCGATGCTGATCATCCTGATGATCGCCGCGGCGATCTCCGCCGTGACCAGCATCATCGACGGGGAAACGCCCACCGACGCCATCATCATTTTGATCGTGGTGCTGCTGAACGCTCTCCTGGGCGTGTACCAGGAGAATAAGGCGGAAAAGGCCATCGAGGCGCTGCAGGAGATGTCGGCTGCCATGTCGCATGTGCTGCGCGACGGGCATGTGGTACAGGTGAAAACCGAAGACCTTGTGGTGGGCGATGTGGTGCTGCTGGAAGCGGGCGTCGCGGTGCCTGCCGACTGCCGCATTATCGAAAACGCCTCCCTTCAGTGCGAGGAAGCGGCGCTGACGGGCGAATCGGTGCCGGTGTATAAGACGGCCGATGTGCTGGAGATCCCCGAAGGGGCGAAGGACGTGCCGCTGGGCGACCGCAAAAACATGATCTATATGGGCAGCACCATCGTCTACGGCCGCGGCGCGGCGGTGGTCGTCGCCACCGGCATGGATACCGAAATGGGCAAGATCGCCGATGCCATCACCAAGGCGGTGGAGCAGGAGACGCCGCTGCAGATCAAACTCAATCAGCTCAGCAGGGTCCTGACCAATATGGTGCTGGGCATCTGCGTGTTTATTTTCGCGTTCAGTCTGATCCGCAAGGGCAGTTTCGAAATGAAGACGGTGCTGGATACCTTCCTGATCGCCGTCAGCCTGGCTGTGGCGGCCATCCCCGAAGGCCTTGCCACGGTGGTTACCATCGTGCTGTCCATCGGCGTTACCAATATGTCCAAGCGCAACGCCGTGATCCGCCGCCTGACGGCGGTGGAAACGCTGGGTTCCACCCAGATCATCTGCTCGGATAAAACCGGCACCCTCACCCAGAACCGTATGACGGTTGTCAGGCACGCGGGCGCTGATGAGATGCTGCTGGCCAAGGCGCTGGCGCTTTGCTCCGACTCGGAGCTGGAAAACGGCGAACCGGTGGGCGAACCCACGGAGAACGCGCTGGTAGCCTACGCCTTGAAGCTGGGGATGCCCAAGGACGATCTGAAGCTGGCGGCCCCGCGCGTCGGCGAAGCGCCCTTTGATTCCCTGCGCAAAATGATGACCACCCTTTGCAAGGAGGACGGCCTTATCTGGCAGTACACCAAGGGCGCGCCCGATATGCTGCTGGAACGCTGCACCGCGTGGTGGGACGGCGAGAAAGCATTGCCGATGACGGCGGAAAAGCGCAAGGAGATCGCCGAAAGCAACCATGCGATGGCGGAAGAAGCGCTGCGCGTGCTGTGCGCCGCCTTTAAAACCTGGGACGCGATGCCCGAAAGCCAGAAGGCCGAAGACCTTGAAAAAGATTTAACCTATATCGGCCTTGTGGGCATGCTCGATCCCGTGCGCCCCGAAGTGCTGGCCGCCATACAGGAGTGCAAGAGCGCCGGCGTGCGCCCCATCATGATTACCGGCGACCATAAGGATACAGCCGCGGCCATTGCCAGGACGCTGGGCATGATTCAATCCGGCGACGAGGCCATCACCGGCGCGCAGCTGGACGAAATCAGCGAAGAAGAATTGAACAGGACCATCGGCAACTACTCCGTCTATGCCCGCGTGCAGCCGGAGCATAAGGTGCGCATCGTAACGGCGTGGCAGCAGCAGGGCAAGGTGACCGCCATGACGGGCGACGGCGTCAACGACGCCCCTTCCATCAAGCGCGCCGATATCGGCGTGGCCATGGGCATCACCGGCACCGACGTCACCAAGAGCGTGGCCGACATGGTGCTGGCGGACGACAACTTTGCCACCATCGTGTCGGCGGTGGAAGAAGGCCGCCGCATTTACGACAACATTCGCAAGGCGATCCAGTTCCTTCTGTCCTCCAATCTCAGCGAAGTGATTTCCATCTTTGCGGCGACGATGGTTGGGTTCACCATCTTAAAGCCGCCGCACCTTTTGTGGATCAACCTCATCACCGATACCTTCCCGGCGCTGGCGCTGGGCATGGAGCCGCCGGATCACAACGTGATGAACCGCCCGCCGCGCAAGCGCGACGAGGGCATCTTTGCGGGCGGTTTGGGCGTGGACGCGGTGTATCAGGGCATCATGGTATCCATATTGACGCTTGCTGCCTACCTGATCGGCCACTTTATGGAGGCGGGGGAATGGGCGTATGTGAACTCGCCCGACGGGATGACGATGGCCTTCCTGACCATGAGCATGGCGGAAGTATTCCACTCCTTCAATATGCGTTCTCAGCGCGGCTCGGTGCTGGGGCTCAAGTCCCACAACCTTTATCTGTACGGCGCCATGGTCATGTCGCTGATTTTGACGGCTGCCGTCATCTTCATCCCCTTCCTCAGCAAAGCGTTTGGCTTCCAGCCCATCAATTTGAAGGAGTATGTGGTGTCGATGGCCCTGGCCGTTTCGGTGATCCCCATTACGGAGACTGTGAAGCTCTTCCAGCGCAGGTTCGGAAAACACTGATCTGTACCATCAAAAAAACGCTTCGGTTTGCGCCGGAGCGTTTTTGGGTATGGGCAAAGATCAGGGCCTTCGCCGTATATCTTCGCCCAGAAAGCGCACGGCCTGGCACAGCCTGGTATCCAGGAGGCGCGAGGCGATGCGCTCGGTATAGCGCTGCTGCAGCTCCTTTAGGTTCAGGTTGGTGCTGACGACGGTGTTTTTGCGGCTGGAAAACCGGGCGTCCAGCAGCGCAAAAAGCTGTTCGACGGTGATGTTTTCCCACAGTGGCTCGGTGCCAAGGTCGTCGATCAGCAGCAGCTGCGTCTGGTAGAAGGAGGAAAGCCCTTCGTCCTCGTGTGAAAAATAGCTTTTGCGGATGGCGTTCAGCAGCGTGTTGGCCGTAACGGTGAGGGCGGGGACGCCCTTTTCCTGCGCCCGCCTTGCGATGGAGCGCAGCAGGAAGGTTTTTCCAAGGCCGCTCTTGCCGTAAAACAGGAGGTTCGGCACAGGGGCGTCAGGCAGCTTGCCCGCGTATGCCTCGCATTTGTCGCGCAGCACCTGCGCATACTCGCGCTGGCTGAAATCCAGCCCCTCCAGCGGAGCGTCGGAAAAGACGGCAGGGTCGAAGGTTTCAAAGCTTTCGCCGGTTTCGGGCATTTCGAGGCTTTCGGAAAGCAGCTTATCGCAGCGTTTGATTACGCAGGCACAGAACTCTTTTTTGTGTTCGCCCACATACCCGGTATCGTGGCAGAGGGGGCAGGTATAGATGGGTTCCAGATAATCGGGCGCAAAGCCGTTTTCTTTCAGCAGCAGCTTAATCTGCTCGTTGGCCCTGCTGGTTGCCTGCACAAGGCCGTGGGGCGCAGCGCCGGAGAGCGCGCTTTGCAGGCCGGACAGGATGGCGCTTCGCCGGGCGGCGACCAGTTCCCCGATGCGTGGACAGGCCTCCGACGCCGCGCGGAGACGATCTTCTTCCTTTGCCCGGTTGACGGTCTGTTGCTGCCTGCACTCCCGCAGGGCCTGCCGCAATAATTCACGGTTCACGTTTGCTTCGCACCTCCTCGATCAGGGCGTTCGCGCCGCGCGCCAGTTCCTCCTCGGTGTATTCGCGCTGCGCGTACTGCTGGGCGTTGACGGCGCGCGCAGGGGAGGATGCTTCCGCGCCCAGCTTTTCTGCTTCCTTGGGGGTCGTAATACCCTTGGCGCGCCATGCCGCCAGCACCTTGTCGATGTAGGGCATCTTCTGGCGTGCGCTGCGCGCCTGCACGGCGGCATACTCGATCAGCGCCTGTGGGCTGTTCTGCAGCCACTTTTCGACAAAGGCGATGTCGGCGTCGGTCGCCGCGCCCTCCTGCCCGGCGTTTTCCAAAATGGTTTTCGCAAGCGGCAGCAGGTGATCGCGCTTGTTTAAGAAGGCGCGGATCTTTTCTTCGCTGTCCAGCCCCTTTTTGTGCCAGGCGGCAAGGCAAACGGGCAGGTCTTCAAACTTGCCCCGCTTGCGCTGCACAGCGCCGGCCGCCAGCAGGATTTCGCCCTGCGGGTATTGCTTTAACAGCTCCTCATAGGCGGCTTTGACGGCGACGGGGCTGACGCGCAGGCCGAGGATATCCAGCGCTTCTTTGACCATCGAAAGCTTTTCCTGTTCGCTTTCGAGCTGTTGTCTGACGGGGGCGCGGCGCTTGCTTTGCGCGGCGAGACGGCTCAATACCCCATCCAAATAGGCGAAGGTCGGATTGCTGGCCTTGACTGTTTCCGCGCACGCATCCTGTATGTCGTCGTGCGTAAACCCATAGGCTTCCATCCATGCCTTATACAGCTTCAGCTCGTCGTCCGTGGGGCTGCGGCGCAGGCCGAAGCGGCGCAATACCTTCTGTGCGCCGAAGCGGATATCCTTGCTCTGGTTCAGATACTTTTCGGCGTCCTCTTCGGTTTCGATGCCTGCCTCTTTAAGCTCTATCGCCAGCTTTTCGGCAGCCTTAAATGTGAACCCGATGCCGCGCACCGCGATGCAGTGGCTGAGCAGCAACAGAACAACATGCTGCGGCAGCCCCAATTCCTGCACCCATTCGTAGCCGGTGGCGATCTCGTTGGGGCGTATCTTGCGGCGGTCGCCGAAAAGGGCGTAAACGGCTTCCGAGAAAAGAACAAAGGCGCGGTCGCCGCTGATGCCGTCCTGCCCGGTTAAAAGACGCTGGCCCAGATGGTGCAGCTGATACCGGGGCGGGTCTGATTGCACGCGCGTCAATACGCGCCGACGCTCCCAGTAGCGCAGCGCCGCCTCTACGCGACTTTCGTCCATGGAAAGCTCGGCGGCCATCTCTTTTAGGCCATAGGCTGCGTCATGAAGCTGCGCGTGATAAAGGCACATCAGGTAGACCTTGATAAAGTCCCCCTCCGCCGCGGGCAGATATTCGGTAAAAAACAGGTTTTCCACATCGGTGACGCCGAAAACCCTGACCTGATCGTCTGTTTCAAACATGGTGATCCTTTCTGTAAGGGACAAGGCGAAGCGCTTCAAAAACGCTGGAAGAAATTTCGTTTGTCAGATCGACGGGCGCAAACGCACCAAAGCGGATATGAAAAAAGAACTCCACCGTGCCCTGGTTGCCGGTGACCGGGCTGTACGTTACATTGCGCACGCTGGTCAAGGGCTGGCTGTCCAGCGCCTCTTTGAGGCTTTCGAGCATGGGCGCGAAGCAATCGTCGGAGAGCACGCCGGTGCGGCGCGCTTGGGCGTCTTCCACCTCGAACAGGGGCTTTACAAGGCAGATCAGGTCGCCTGTTTCTTGCAGAATAGCCCTGTAATGGGGGACGGCGAGCCGCAGGGAAAGATAGCTCAGATCGCAGGTGGCAAGCGTCGGAACGGGGGAAAGCGAAAGAAGACAATCATCGCCTAAGTTGGTTTTTTCAAGGTTGACCACCCTTGCGTCCTGCCGGAGATTGCCGTGCAGCTGGCCGAAGCCCACATCGACGGCATAGACCGTTTGGGCGCCGTGCTTAAGCAGGCAGTCGGTGAAGCCGCCGGTGGACGCCCCGGCATCCAGACAGGTAAGGCCTTCGGGGGACAGCTGAAAGGTTTCGAGCGCTTTTTCCAGTTTCCACCCGCCTTTGGACAGATACCTGTCGTGCAGCCCCGATACCATGATGCGGTCGGAGGGGCTCACTTTATCGCCCGCTTTCAGGCGGCGGGTGCCTGCAAAAACCTTGCCGGCCAGCAGCCAGGCCGCGGCCTGACGCTCGTCCCCCAGGAGGCCCAGTTCAACCAGCTGCTTTTGAATGAGGATGCTTTTTGCTTTCAATCGGCCAGCATCTCCTGCTTAAGCGTCGCCAGCGTGCGCCGCTCCATGCGCGATACCTGCATCTGCGTGATGCCAAGGTGCTTGGCGACCACGCTTTGCGAGAGGCGTTTGGTAAAGCGGAGCATGAGCAGCTGCTTTTCAAGGTCGCTGAGCACGCCGAGGGCTTTTTTCAGGTCTTCCCGCATTTCAAAGGCATCGAAGCGCTGGTCTTCCTCGCCCAGCTTATCAAACAGCATCAGGCCTTCCTCATCTGTTTTGTCCAGCGAGGAAACGGTGGTCTTGTCGCGCATGGTCTGCACGTCCAGCACCTGTTCGACTGACCAGCCGAGGCTGTCGGCCAGCTCCTGCACGGAAGGCTCTCGCCTTAAGGTCTGTATCAGCTTTTCGTTGGCCCTGTCCAGCTTCATGCCCTGCTCTTTAAGCCCCCTTGGGGAACGCACCAATTGCGATTTATCGCGGATATAGTTGCGCACCTTGCCGGTAATGGTAGGGGTAACAAAGGTGGTGAAGCGCAGCCCGCGCCCCGGTTCGAACCGCTTGAGGGCCTCCACCAGCGCCATGGCGGCCACCTGTCTCAGATCCTCCGTTTCCACGCCGCGGCCCGAAAAACGGGCGGCAATAGCCTGTGTAAGCGGAAGGGCAGCCAGCACGGCGGCGTCAAGGTTCTCGGGCGTGCGGTCCTTAGCATACCGCATGGCGGTATCGTGGATTAAATCTGCGTTCATGGCGTCATCCGCAGGTGGGCAGCGCCATGCAGACCGAATGGATGCCGCACGCGTCGCCTTCCAGATGAATATCGGTAACCAGTGTGCCGATGACCAGACGGGCTGTTTCCGGGTCGGCAGGGGCGCAGACACAGGGGGAAACGGTACGCTTGCCCTCCAAGCGCACATGCAGCTCGCCATTTTCCAGACGGCAGATCATGGTCACGGTTTCCAGCCGGCGCTTCTGGTTGGTGATCAGATCAAACGCTTCGTCAATGGCGATGCGCAGATCATCCAGCATATCCAGAGAAAGGCCCGCCATCGCGCCGGCCGCGCTGAGGGCGGTGCGCAGCGGCAGGGTCCACCGGCTGTCCGCCGGTACGGTAAGGATCATTTCATTCATGCTTTTTAACCACCTTTATGTTCTCTTTCGGTAAAATATCCAGCAGATTGGCGTAGGCGTCGTCGCCGTCCTCACACCACCAGTCTCTGGGGGCAAGCAATGTGATCTGTTCATCGGGCAGATTCAGATAAACGGGGATATTGCCGGGCAGCTTATGCAGGATACGTTCGCATTCGGGGAAATCGGAGCGCTTTAAGCGCACATAGACTTTGACCTTCGCCTCCCTGGCGCGTTCGGCGTCGGAAAGGTTCGGGGCATCGGGCGCTTCTTTTTTTAGAGGAAGGATACTGTCCACCAGCAGCTTCGTTTCTTCATCCTCGCGCACGGACAGCTTTCCCTCTAATATCACCGGTTCGTCCTGCCTGACGGCGTGGCCGTATTTTTCGTAAACGGCGGGAAAAAGCAGGCATTCGATCTGCCCGGTCAGGTCTTCCAGCGTCAGGAAGGCCATCATGCTGCCTTTGCGTGTCGCCTTGGGGCGCAGCGCGATGACGAGGCCGCCCATGCGCACGCTCTGCCCGTCGTGGGAAAGGCCCTTGTCGTCTTCCTCGGCCATATCTTCGATGCTGGCCGTTGTAAAGGAAAGCCCGTCCAGCGCCTCCATGTACTCATCCAGCGGGTGGCCGGAAATGTACACCCCGGTCATTTCCTTTTCCATGGCGAGCAGGTGCGGCCAGCTGTACTCGTGCACATCCGGGTAGGTTTCGCTGGCGGAGGAGCGCTGCATGGAACCCGCCGGATCATCAAACAGCGACATCTGGCCGTCAATATTGCTTCTGCGGCGCTGGCTGTTGGCGTCCATTACCTGCTCGAACACGTTGGCGCACTGGCAGCGGCTGCCGCCCATGCCGTCGAACGCGCCCGATTTGATCAGGCTTTCCACACACCGTTTGTTGACGTATTCGGAGTTGAGCCTGTTGCAGAAATCGAAAATATTGCGGTAGGGGCCGCCGCGCTCCCGCTCTTTGACGATGCTTTCCACAGCCTTTTCGCCGATGCCTTTGACGGCGGACAGGCCGAAGCGGATGCCCTTTCTGCCCTCCGAAGCGCTGACCGTAAACTTGCCCATCGATTCGTTGACGCTGGGCGGCAGCATGGGGATGCCCGCCTTGCGGCAGTAATAGATATAGCCTGCGATCTTGGCGGCGTTGCCCATCATGCTGCTCATCACGGCGGCCATATACTCGGCCGGATAATAGTGCTTCAGCCACGCGGTCTGCACGCTGACCACGCCGTATGCCGCCGCGTGGGATTTGTTGAAGGCGTAGGAAGCGAAGGAGGTCATTTCGTCAAATATGTGCTCGGCTTTTTCGACGCTGATGCCGCGGGCGACCGCGCCCGGCACGTTGCCCTCCGGCAGGCCGTATACGAAGTTATGCCGTTCCTTGGCCATGACGTCGTGCTTCTTTTTGCTCATTGCGCGGCGCACAAGGTCGCTGCGGCCGTAGGAATAGCCCGCCAATTCGCGCACGATCTGCATCACCTGCTCCTGGTAGACGATGCAGCCGTAGGTGACGTCGAGTATTTTGGAAAGCTCCGGCGTGATGTAACGGATGCTGGAGGGATTCTGTTTGCCCTGTATGTAGCGGGGGATGGAATCCATGGGGCCGGGGCGGTAAAGCGAGATGGCCGCAATGATATCTTCAAAATTTTCCGGCCGCATGTTGGAGAGGAAGCTGCGCATGCCGGCGCTTTCCAGCTGAAACACACCGTCCGTTTCGCCGCGTGAAATCATGGCGTATACGTCGGCGTCGTCCAAGGGGATATCCTGTGGCGACATGACGATGCCCTGCCGGGAAAGAAGATCCAGCGTGTCGCGTATCACGGTCAGGGTGCGCAGACCCAGAAAGTCCATTTTGAGCAGGCCCAGTTTTTCAATGTTGCCCATCGGAAACTGGGTGGTGATGACATCGTCGTTCTTTTGCAGCGGCACATAATGGGTGACGGGCTCTTTGGTGATGAGCACGCCCGCCGCATGGGTGCCCGCGTGGCGCGGCATCCCTTCCAGCAGCAGCGCCGTGGATACGAGGCGCTGTACGCGCGGGTCGTTTTCGTAGGCGGCGTGCAGCTCCGGGTTGACGCTGAGGGCCTTATCCAGCGTGATGCCCAGCTCCATCGGCACCATTTTGGCGATGGTATCGACCTCCTGATAGGTGTAGCCCAATACCCTGCCCACATCGCGTATGACGCCGCGCGCGGCCATGGTACCGAAGGTGATGATCTGGGAAACATGGTCTTCGCCGTACTTGCGCGTCACATAGTCGATCACTTCCTGACGGCGCTCGAAGCAGAAGTCCACATCGATATCGGGCATGGTCACGCGCTCGGGGTTGAGAAAACGCTCGAACAGCAGGTGATACTTTAAGGGATCCAGCATGGTGATGTTCAGGCAGTACGCAACGATGCTGCCCGCGCCGCTGCCGCGCCCCGGCCCCACCATGATGCCGTGCTCTTTGGCGTAGCGGATAAAATCCCAAACGATCAGAAAATAGTCCACATAGCCCATCTGGGATATGGTGTTCAGCTCGTAATCGAGGCGCGCAATCGCCTCACCGGTCGGCGCGGGATAGCGCTTTTCAAACCCTTCGCGGCAGAGGCGGCGCAGCATTTGCTCGGCCGTTTCGCCCGTATCGATGGGAAAAGAGGGCAGGTGAATGGTGCCAAAATCGAGCGTTACGTCGCAGCGCTTGGCGATATCGCCGGTGCGCAGCACGGCGTCGGACAGGCCGGGGAAGAGCCGCAGCATTTCTTCTTCGCTTTTTACGTATAATTGGTCGGTGTTCATGCGCATGCGCTGCGCATCGTCCAGCGTTTTACCGGTCTGGATGCACATCAGCACTTCCTGCGCGGCGGCGTCCTGCTGCTCCAAATAATGGCAGTCGTTGGTGGCGGCAAGCGGGATGCCGGTTTCGGCGGAAAGGCGCACCAATTGGGGCAGCACCTCTTTTTCTTCCTGTATGCCGTGATCCATGATCTCGATAAAGAAATTGCTGTCGCCAAAGAGGCTGCGCATGGTTTCGCAGTAGGTTTTGGCGTCCTCATACCGGCCTTCCAGCAGCAAACGCGGCAGATCGCCCGACAGGCAGGCGCTCAATGCAATCAGGCCCTCGTGGCGCTTTTTCAGCAGATCATAATCGATGCGGGGCTTATAGTAAAAGCCGTGCGTGAAGCCCTCGGACACGAGGTACATCAGGTTCTGATAGCCGGTGTTGTTTTCGCACAGGAGGATCAGGTGGCTGTACTCGCGCGCATAGGTTCCCCTGTCGTGCATGTTGGAGGATATATAGACCTCGCACCCGATGACGGGATGGATGCCGTTGTCCTTGCACTGCTGATAGAAGTCTATCACGCCGTACATAACGCCGTGGTCCGTAATGGCGCAGGCTTCCATGCCCAGCTTTTTCAGCCGCTTCATCAGCGGCCCGATACGGCAGGCGCCGTCGAGCAGGCTGTATTCCGTATGCAGATGCAGATGGGTAAACGCCACGGGCAGACCTCCTTTTCGCTATTGTCATATTATATCGGATATGGCGCCTTTTCGCAAATGGTACTCGCCGCTTTTGCGCAAGAGTGCGTTCCACGGTGAAGCTGTTGGCGGGACATGAAAAGTGTGGTAAAATAAACCCAACGCAAAGGGGGATGAATTGGTGGACGCAAGGGTCACGGTGGTGATACCCGTTTACAATGCGGAAAACTGGCTGACAAGGTGCCTGGATGCGGTGTGCGGCCAAAGCTACCGGCAGCTGGAAATACTGCTTGTCAATGACGGCAGCACCGATCGAAGCGCCGGCATTTTAAAAGCCTATGCCGAAAAGGACAGCCGCATCGTGGCTGTGGAGCAGTTAAACGGCGGCCCCGCCGCCGCGCGCAATACGGCGCTGAAAATGGCGACGGGGGAATATGTGCTGTTTACCGATGCCGATGACAGGCTGCTGCCCGGCGCCATCGAAGCGCTGGTTGGCGCCATCGAAGGCTGTGATATGGCCATTGCGCGCTATAACCTGTGGATACAGAACAAAACGGGGGAAAAAGGCCTGCAAAACGACGAGGTTCGCTTGGAACGGCGTCCTTTCCTGATGGATCTGATGCAAAACCCGGGCAGCTTTTATTACAGCGCGCTATGGAACAAGCTGTATCGGCGGGATATGATCGAGCGGTATCATCTGCGCTTTTTGCCGCGGCTGGCATGGGGCGAAGACTTTGATTTTAACATGCGCTATTACAGCCATGTACAGTCCGTGCGATGCATCCCCGATGTGGTGTACGACTACCATTGGAGCACCAGAGGCCAGACATGGCGCACCCTCTTTGAACTGCCCCGCAACATCGTGATCAAGCGCCATCTGTACTATGTTTTCCGCGGCATTTACACCAAAGAAGGGCTGTACCATCAGTATCGCCGCATCATCAACCGATATATCTTTAATGTGACACTTTTTGACTGAAAAGCTTGACATCATCAGCGGCTTTTAGTATGATATCCGTTGCATCAATGCACTTGATAGCCCCGGGTGACATTGACTTTGGCCAAGGTGTGCGACCATCATACCAAGGCGCATACAAACGTTTGTAGGAGGAAGATCACTTGAACACCTTTATGGCGAATGCGCAGAACGTAGAGCGCAAGTGGTATGTCGTTGATGCAGACGGCATGGTGCTCGGCCGTCTTGCCAGCCAGGTTGCCAACATCCTGCGCGGCAAGCACAAGCCTACCTATACGCCCCATGTCGACACGGGCGATTATGTAATCATTGTCAATGCCGATAAGGTCGTGCTGACCGGCAAAAAGCTGGATCAGAAAATCTATTACCACCATACCGGTTTTCCGGGCGGCCTGCGTGAAACCAAGTACCGCAAGCTGATGGACGAAAAGCCCGCCTTTGCCGTGGAACACGCCATTGTCGGGATGCTGCCCAAGGGCCCCCTTGGCCGCGCGATGGCCAAGAAGCTGCACGTCTATGCCGGTGCGGAACACGGCCATGAGGCCCAGAAACCCGAAGCCCTGCGCTTCGGCAAATGAGCGGAAGGAGTACAACATCAATGCAGTCTGATTTCAATGCTGTCGGCCGCCGCAAGAAGGCCGTTGCGCGTGTCCGTCTCGTGCCGGGCAAGGGCAATATCACCGTCAACAAGCGCGAACTGGACCAGTATTTCGGCCTGGAAACCCTCAAGATGACTGTCCGTCAGCCCCTCGAGCTGACCAAGACCAACGGCTTCGACGTTCTGGTGAACGTTGTGGGCGGCGGCCTTGCCGGTCAGTCCGGCGCCATCCGCCACGGCATCAGCCGTGCGCTGATCAAGGCCAACCCCGAGCTGCGCGATGCGCTGAAGAAGGCCGGGTTCCTGACCCGCGATCCCCGTATGAAGGAGCGCAAGAAGTACGGTCTCAAGGCCGCCCGCCGCGCACCGCAGTTCAGCAAGCGCTGATTGGTCGCAAAATTACAACTCAAAATGCTCAAAAACCCCGGAAAATCAACGTTTTCCGGGGTTTTGCTATATAAAATCTTTTGATTCAGTTTGGAAGATTTTGTCTTGATTTGACTCTTTTTGACCCTGTATTTTTGAGTTAAAGATGGGGCAACCGGTCTTTTTGGAGGTGTTTTGAGTTAAAAAATGGGGCAATTTTTGACTCTTGGAGCACCTCTGGAGTGAAATTTTGAGGGGCAGTTTCATACGTCATTTTCTTTCTCTGGCCTCTTTGTCGGGGCTGTCTGATTTTGTACTAATCTGACACATTTGAATATAGTTTATCGTACATAGCGCGTCTGTTACCCAAAGTGACGCTTGGGTTGGCAGAAGCGTTATTTTTTTGCCCCGACGCGGGCGGAAGGAGGTGTGAGCGTGAAAGCGTATGGCAAGTTGTGGGACTATAACGTATATGACTGTCGATACTCCCTGTACTGGAAAGACAGGAAAAAGGGCTGTGCCTATCCAAAAGGCTGCCGTTGTCCGACAGAGCAAAAGCCATCAGTAAGAAGCGGCGCAGATCAGTCCCGTTATGAAACAGTAAAAGAGAATACCGCACCTGTTTCGGAGTGCAGGGATTATCTCTACGGACGAGATTTCCCCTGCATCGGGTGGTGTATAAAGGAGATCATGCACGCTGTAGTCCTTCAAAAGGAGCGTGACAACGCTTATGTATGATTACTTCTACGGCGCGGAAGCGGAACAGTTCTCTTTCTACCGTATCCCCAAGGTGCTGTTCACGGAGGAACGGTTCAGGAACATCTCCGCAGAAGCTAAAGTGCTCTACGGTCTGCTCCTCGACCGCATGAGCCTGTCGGCAAAGAACGGCTGGCTGGATGCAGAGGGCCGGGTGCATATCATCTTCACCATTGAGGACATCATGACCGCAATGGGCTGTGCCGATCAGAAAGCCGGCAAGCTCCTGTATGAATTGGAAAGCAAATGCCGTCTCATAGAGCGCAAACGGCAGGGT
Source organism: uncultured Oscillospiraceae bacterium (assembly GCA_964522425.1). Lineage (GTDB taxonomy): Bacteria > Bacillota > Clostridia > Christensenellales > Aristaeellaceae > DTU024. Next base: position 1,515 of record CAZFUT010000050.1, on the reverse strand, counting down.
CTCGGCAAGCCCAATCTCATCTATGTGAAGAACTTCATTACCCCCTCTGAATCACGTTTCTTGAATCGTGAAAATCACGATTCTGGAGAAGTGAAAATCAAGGATCAAGAATCGTTAAAATCACGATCTAATAATACTGAGAATAATAATACTGATCTTAGATAGTGTGGACACGAGTTCATGCTAGAACATTTGTCCATAGAGCGATGCACCTGATTTGAACGGCGGCAACGAAGGATGATGTGCACTTCGCATAACGAGTGGCAATTCCACGCCAGCGTTTAAGGTGCAGAAAGGCATTTTCAACCAGATGGCGTAAGCGATAAAGGTATGTGTCGTATTCCCGCTGAATACGCCTGCTCTTCCTGGGATGAATGACGATGCGCATCTTCTGTTCAAGAGCTTTTTCGATAATCGCATGACTGTCATATCCCTTGTCGCCCAGCAACCACCCCGCAGAGATTCCGTCAATCAAGGCGCATCCTTGCGTACAATCAGCAACGGTACCCGCTGTAACAAGTACTCTGACCGGCATACCATTCGCATCCACGGCCAAATGTATCTTTGTGTTGAGCCCCCTTTTGTGCGCTCCATGTCCTGATTTCCTCATTTTGCAGATCTTGCCGCTCAGCGTCGGCAAGCCGCCGGCAGTAGCCCACGAGCGGCTCGTACCATCGCTCATACAGGGCTGTTATTTCTGCATTGCGTTTTTGTTCACTCGTCATTTTGGTTCTTGTTTAGAATGGTATTGCCTGTTCCGTCCTTAAGAAAGCATCTTGCGATTTTAATCAGTTTTTTTCGATCATCTGGACTGCAACGGCGAAGTATCTCCAGCATTTCTCTTTCATCGGTATCTTCCTGCGCATCCCGTGAATCCTGATAAAACAACAAACTAATATCTGTTGGAATATATTGCAAAAGACGGCGCACCAAATCACAGCTTGGATTAACCAAACCGCGCTCCATATTGCTGATGTGGCGCATACTGACGCCAGTCAACTCAGCCAGCTGCTCCTGTGAGATGCCGTGTTTCTTTCGCACCGCTTTGAAAAAATCTCCAATATATTGATATCTTGCCTCCGACAGCTCCAGCAGCATGCGGATGAACCTTGGCGTGGCTCGCATCAATCATCAACCATTCGTAATCAGGATCATCAACGATACATTCAAGCACTGACTCCCACACACCTTGTTCAACCCAACGCCTGAACCGCTTGGCAACACTGTTCCAGTTTCCGTAGTCAGCAGGCAGGTCGCGCCATGGCGCACCTGTGCGAAGAATCCAGAAGACTGCATTGAGGAATCGTCGGTTATCCTGTGCAATCCCACTCCATTGACCGCGCTGTCCCGGCAAGTGTGGCTCAAGCAATGACCAAACCTTGTCTGAAATATCGTGTCTGTGCAACGCTGTTGACATAGCCGTATCTCCATTCATCGTTTGATACGTCTATTATCTCATAAATGGCTCGTCAACCCTTTTTCGGATAGTTTGTTAAGCAGAGATTTTCAAGGTCG
>CAZFUT010000049.1:0-19570 GCA_964522425.1 uncultured Oscillospiraceae bacterium | reverse complement strand
CTTGGTTCTCCTTTTGCTTCCCTCCTCCTGTTACCTATCTATGATACTCTTACACTTTTCCCTTGGACCAGGGCAACAGCGGGAAAGGAGGCCAGGGCGGGAGTGTCCAACCAAAGGATAATATGACCCGCCTGCCGAGGCAATTGGTGGGATATAAGGTGAGCATGGACAAAACCGCCGCGAGCATCCAGTCAATGGTGGATACCGCGCCGGAGGCAAAGAGATACTGCACGGATGGATATGCAGGGTATCTGGATGTAGTTTTCCCGGGCAGACATATCCATAATACGCGGGATAAAAGCGATACGTACACGGTGGAAGGCGTCAATGCCGACCTGCGCCACTATCTTCCGACGCTGGCAAGGCGAAGCAGATGCTTTCCTCGCAAGGCAGAGAACCTGCAGGATGCTTTAACGGTATTCGCGCAAGCGTATAACCGCTTCGGCGCAGACAAACTCAAATACCGACACTTCCACCCTTCCCGCACACCTCCTTTTTCTTTCTTGAGCTTTCTTTAAATGCTCCGTTGGACACTCCCCCGATATGGAGGAATTCGGCATAGAGCGAAGGGAGTGGCTGTGCACATTTCTGGAGCTGCCCAATGGGATTCCGGACAGCGATACCTTTCGACGGCTATTTGAGCGCTTGAAGCCGCAGGAACTGTCTGCCTGTCTAAGCGATTGGCTGGAAGTGGAGCGAGCCAAAAGGAGCGTCATAGCTGTGGATGGTAAGCCCATTCGGGGCAGCGGAAACAGGCAGCACAAGCCGTTCCATGTGGTTAGTGCGTTTGTAGCGGAAAATCAGATTACCTTGGGTGAGCTGGTCGTTGAAGAGAAAAGCAACGAAATCACAGCTGTTCCTGCGCTGCTGAACATGCTGGATATTGAATATGCCATCATCACGGCAGACGCGATGAGCTGCCAGAGAGCCATTGCACAGACAATAACCGACAATCATGCGGATTATGTGCTGGCGCCGAAAGACAATCAGCATGATTTACTGGAGGATACAGAGGAGTACTTTTCCAACTGCATGGAAGATATTCTCCAGACGGAAACCATGGAGAAGGGACACGGGCGCATCGAACATCGGCAATATCAGCTTCTGACGAAAATTGATTGGTTGGAGCAGAGAAGGGAATGGGCCGGACTGAAAGGGCTGGGCTGCGTTCGCACTACCGTTACAACGAATGGTCAGAGGCGTCAGGAGACAAGATATTTCATCACTTCTTTGACCGGTGTAAAAGAGTTTGCGGATGTCGCACGGAAGCATTGGAGCATTGAAAACCAACTGCACTGGAATCTGGATGTGATTTTCCGGGAGGATGCGTCCCGTGCGCGAAAAGATCACTCGCCGCTGAATCTCAATGTGATGAGAAAGCTTGCTCTGGTACTGGTCAACAGCGCTAAATATGGTCGTTTAAGCAAGAAAAAAATGACGTTCAAGGCCGCTCTCAATCCCGACCTCTTGCTCAACATCCTCTTCCCTGCGCCGCATTCGTAAATGCTGTTGCCCTGGCATGTAAGGGGTTTGAGTTGACAGAGCGGATCCATATTGATATGTTATGAACGATATCTGCGTTTGGGAGGCATGTCAGGAATGAAAAACAGAGCGGCAAGGAGCCTGAAGGTGCGTTTGCTGATAGGGATTATGGCGATGATGCTGTGTGGACTGTTCTTCTTAACCGATGCATATGCGGTTGAATCTAAGAATCTTCTATTATCGCCGAATGCGAATGTCCGGCCGGCCAATACGGCGGATCGATTTTTGAATATTCTGCTGCTTGGCGTCGATTACGGAACCACGGGCTATTGGGGCAGCGGGCGCAAAAAGACGTTTGAAGACTGCCATACCGATTCGGTATTGGTCGTTTCGCTGAATCTGGACAAGAGAAAGGTCGACCTTGTTTCTGTGCCCCGCGATACGCTGACCTATATCCCGCACGTAAAGGGGATTTACAAGCTCAATGCGGCCATCAACTGCGCTGAAAGCACCGAGGAGGGCATTCGGCGTGTCAGCGATGCGGTGGGGTGGCTGCTGGGCGGGATCAGCATAGATAAATACTATTTGGTGGATATGAATGCCGTCATTGCGTTGGGAGACGCAATCGGCGGTGTGGACTTTGATCTGGAGATGTCCTACAAAGGGCGGGATGGACGAACGTATCGCAAGGGCATGCAGCATCTGGACGGGCAAGGAATCATGGACTATATCCGCGCGCGTAAAAATGCGACCGTGAATGCCAATGATGTTGGCAGAACGGGCCGCAACAGGAAGATGATGGCCGCCATATTCAAAAAACTGCGCAGCGATTTCTCCCTGATCCCCAAAGCGCTGGCAGTTGTGAATGCCGAAAAATATCATATTTTTACCAACATCAATCAAGAAGATTTGCAGATGCTGATGCAGACTTCCTTAACGATGGACACCCGGAATATCGGCTCCCATGTGCTGACAGGCAAATATATGAAAGCGCTTAAGGGGTGGAACTTTACGTTTACCGATCAGCAGCACAGGCTGGAGGTTTTAAAGGAAGTATATGGGATCGAGGCAGAACCTATCCCGTATGTAAGCAAGCAGTATACGAAGTGGCTGGAAGACGTCGGTTTCACCTATGCAAGATCCATTTTTATCGCCGAAAAGCTTTTGAACCATGCAAAACAGGTAAACGGTGCGACGGCAGAGCAGCAGGCCTTGCTGGATGAGTTTGAACCGGCTTACCGTCATTTGATCACATCATTTGAGCAGGCTGCCGATTCGATGAGCGCTAAGGACGGAAGAACGTTGCGCGATGCTGGCAAACAGCTGAAGGCGTTGGGGGATAAGGTCGCGGAAGCTTTCCGATATCCGGATCAGTACTCGTGGAAGGGCGGCAATTACTGGTATCGCGATCCGCTGATCAACGGGTACCCGGATATCAAGTGGTATTGAAACGGCGGAGCGCCGCTCGCATGAAGAATTGATGGCAGCATGTTTGGTTAATCGGGGCTGTCGGCCGCTGTATTGATGCTTGAATGCTGGCGGCATAGCAGCCAACAATCAATATATGGGTTTACGGAAAAAAAGGAGGGTCAACGATGCGCGCCGGAAAAGAATACGCAAAAAGGCTACGGGTTCTGTTTGTCTGGACGGTACTGGCGGTTATGGCTTTCTCGAGCATTACGACGGCATTGGCGGTTGAATCGAAGAACCTCTTGCTGTCAAAGAACAGCAAGCTTCAAACCAAAGAAACTTCTGATAAGTTTATCAATATCCTTCTCCTGGGTGTCGATCTTGGAATGCCCGGATACTATGGCAGCGGCGGCAAGAAAAAGCTGGAAGAATGCCATACGGATTCGGTCTTGGTGGTTTCCCTAAACCTTGATAAAAAAACGATCGACTTGGTCTCCATTCCTCGGGATACGTTGACCTATGTACCAAACGTTAAGGGAATCTATAAGCTGAATGCGGCGTTCAACTGTGCGGCATCAGTTGAAGAAGGGATACAGCATTCGATACACGCGGTAAGCTGGCTGCTGGGCGGCATCAAAATCGATTATTACTACCTGGTGGATATGAAAGCGATGACCGCGCTCGGCCATGCCATCGGCGGCGTGGATTTTGACATGGACATGGCCTATCGGGGCAGCAGCGGCAGAAAGTATCGCAAAGGGATGCAGCACCTTGACGGGGTAGGCATTATGGACTATGTTCGCGCCCGCAAAAATGCCACGGTCAATGCGAATGACCTTGGCAGGACGGAGCGAAACAGAAAAATGATCGCCGCGATCCTTAAAAAACTGTATGGGGATATAACGCTTGTTTCCAAAGCGCTGGCGGTGGTGGATGAGGGGAAGCATAATATTTATACGAATGTCGGTCAGGAGGATGTATCGAATTTGACCCAAATCGCGCTGACGATGGACATTCAAAACATAGGCTCTCATGTGCTGACGGGCCATTACAGAAAAGCCTTGCAGGGTTGGAATTTTACATTTACCGACCAGCAGCACCGCGTCAACGTGCTGAAGGAGGTTTATGGCATTGATGCGGAGCCGATTCCCTATGTCAGCAAGAAGTATACGGAATGGCTGGAAAGTGCCGGTTTCACCTATGCGCGATACATCTTTGTGGCTGAAAAACTGTTGAGCCATGCGAATTCCATTTCTTCGCCCACCGAGCAGCAGAAAAAGCTGCTGGGCGAATTTACCCTTGCTTATGAAGAAGCGATCCGCGCTTTTGAGGACGCGGCGGACAGCATGGGCGGTAAAAACGGGCGTGTGATGCAGGATAAGGGCAAGAAGCTCAGGACGCTGGGCGACCAGCTGGCAAAGGCCTTTCAATATCCCGACCAATACGCATGGAAAGGCAACAAGTACTGGTATCGCGATCCCCTGCTCAATGAATATCCCGATATCAAATGGTATTGAAGCCCTAAGCCGGTGCTGTCCGCCAAGGCGGGATGCTGCGCCGGGCAGCTTTCGGCCCTATGGTGGGTGGACAATGACGGTCTGCTGCCGTGTGCCAGAGGAAAAAAGCCGAAGGAGAAACGAATATGTTTGATACCTTGATTATCGGGGAAATCGCGCAGGATACGAATGTGGATTATGACGGCGCCACCGTGCATGCCGTGGGCGGCGCGGTCTATTATTCCGCCTTTGCGGCGGCGGCCATGGGGCATCGTATCGCCGTGCTGCCCAAGGCGGATACGCGCGCGGTCGATCTGAAGGCGGCGTTTGCGCCGGCAAAGAATGTAACGGTGTTTCCCCTTCACAGCGACACATCCTTTGTGACGACCAACGTGTACCATACGCCCGACCGGGAACGCCGCACATCCGGCGTGGAGAGCGTCATTGCGCCCTACCGCCCCGAAGAAGTGCCGGATATACGGGCGCGCATCTGGCATCTGGCCGGGCTTGTCGCCGGGGACATTCCCAATGAGATGATCCCCTTTGCGGCGCAGCGCGCCATGGTGGCGGTGGATGTACAGACCATGCTCCGCCACGCGGAGGGGGGCAGGATGGTATTCGGGGATTGGGTGGAGAAAAGGGAATACCTGCCGTATATCCGTTTCCTCAAAACAGACACCGCCGAGGCCGAAATCATGACGGGGCTGACCGACCGCGCGGAGGCGGCGCGCCTTCTGTATCAGTGGGGCGCCAAAGAAGTCGTCATTACGCACAACACGGAGGTGCTGGTGTTTGACGGAACAGACCTGTTTACCTGCCCCATCAGGGCGCGCAACCTGTCGGGCCGTACCGGCAGGGGGGATACGACGTTCTGCTGCTACATCAATGAGCGGCTCAGCAAAAGCATCCCCGAGGCGCTGAAAACAGCGACGGCGCTGGTTTCTTTGAAAATGGAAACGCCCGGCCCCTTTAAGGGAACGCGGGCGGATGTGGACGCGTATCTGGACGCCTTTTATCAGGATATCTGAAAAAGAACAAGGGGGCTAAGGAACGGATGGGCTTAAGACTGAGGAAGATCAGAAAGCTTATGCGGGGAAGACTCTTTGCTGTTTTCCGCTGAAATGATGGAGGGAATCTCCCCAAGGCCTTCGATCAGATAATCGGGGCGATAGCCAAGGCGCTGCACCTTGGCGTCGCGGAAAGCGATGCGGGGGTTGCTGATCTGGATCATCAGCCGCCAGCCCGCGTTTCTTGTGCCGATAACGTCCCTTGAAATGGTGTCGCCGACGTAGGCGAGCTCTTCCGGTTTAAGATGCAGCGCCCGTTCGGCCACGCGAAAGATTTCCGGCCGGGGCTTTCGTATGCCGGTCACGCTGGAAAGGACGGTGCAGGACATATAGCCGTCGATACCGTACTCTTTCAGAATCCCCGGGATGAAATCGCGGGAAATGATGTTGCTGATGACGCCGATGATCAGGCCCCTTTGGGAAAGCTCGCGCATCGTTTCTTGAAGGCCGGGGCGCGGGTCCAGCTGCTGGCGCGCAGCGTCATGCAGGAAGGACAGGCGCTCCGAAAGAGAAGCGGGCACCCTGCCGCCTAACGCGAACGGTTTTAAAAAGTAATCGTTCCAGATGCTTTCGCCGGGAAGCTCCCTGCCGCTCTGTTCCGACCAGGCCTTGTATGTTTCGGCGGACTGATGAAGCTTTTCGTAAAAGGCCTCGGGCGTTTCATGGACGGCGAATCCCGCTTCCGCCAGCAAACGGATGACCGTTTCAGCGTAGGAACGCTGCTTTTCCGCGTTTTTGACGGAAACATGCATCGTTCCCCCGACATCGAATACGACTCCTTTGATCATCGTGCGTACCTCCTTAGCGCGCATATCGGTTGTGTGGCGTGAACGAACGTTGGGGCTTGCGTCTGCCCACCCAAATGGTGTCTATGCTATGGTGAACAGCGGGCGAAAGGTGGTATCGGTATGAGCTATGTCACCCTCAAGGATATCGCCAAAGTGGCGAATGTTTCGTACGCGACGGTGTCGCGCGCGCTTTCGGGCAGCAAGCAGATCGGCGAGGAAACAAGGCAGCGCATCCTCAAGCTGTGCGAAGAGATGGGGTATACAGCCGACTACGTAGCGCGCTCCATGGTGACGGGCAGCACGAAGACGATTGGGCTGATCGTAACCAACGTCAACAATCCTTTCATGTCGGAGATCGCCGGCTATATCGAGCGGCAGAGCCGGGCGGCGGGCTTTGATCTGATGCTGTGCAGCTCCATGCACGACGTTCAGCAGGAGGAAAAAGCGTTTCAGCTGCTGTTGGGGCGCAGGGTGGACGGCATCATCGTCGTGCCTACGGGGCACGATTCGTTTAAGGCGCTGGATAAGTACCTGCCGCGTATCCCCACCGTGTTTGTCAGCGAGAATGCGCGCGGGCTGCCCGTTCATTACGTGGCTGTGGATAATTATACCGGCAGCCGCATCGGCATGGAATACCTGGTGTCCCTGGGGCATAGGCGCGTTGTGTACTTTGGCCGGAGGAAGGACAGCGTTTCCCACCAGCGAAGGGCGATGGGCTATTTGGAAATCTGCGAAAAGTATGGCCTTGTCCCGTCGTTCTTTGACAATCCCGGCGCGACGTCCTCCATCGAGCATGGCTATCAGATGGCCAAGCAGCTGCTGCTTGAACGCCGCGGGGAGTTTTCGGCCATCTTTGCTTCGTCGGATACCAACGCGCTGGGCATCATCAAAGCGGCGGATGAACTGGGCATACGGATCCCGCAGGATATTTCCGTGCTGGGGTTCGACAACATCAGCTACGCGGATCTGCCGAAGGTGGATCTAAGCACGGTGGAACAGCCCAAGGAAGAGATTGCGGCCCGCGCCGTGACCGCGCTGGTGGACATGATCCGGGGGAAGAAAACCGCCCTCTTGCAGGAAACGATCCAGCCGCGGCTGATCGTGCGCAAAAGCTGCGTTCGGCCCGATGCGTCCGTCCGCTAAAGGACGATCATCAGCCTCTTTTAAGCAGGCTGCGGCAGGCCTGATACACTTCCTCCATGGTGGTAACGACGAAGTCCGCTTCCGGTTTGTTTTTGAGGGCTTCGTCTTTTTCTTTGGTCAGCTGGGAAAGGATTTGAATCGTATAGGCAAAACCGGCGTTGCGCGCGCCCCGCACGTCCCGGGATACGGTGTCGCCCACATAGACGCTGTTTTGGGCATGGGACTGCATTTGCAGGAGCGCGATGCGGAAGATGCCCGCATGCGGTTTGCGGTAACCGATCTGCGACGACAGCGTGACATCGGAAAAGTATGTTCGGATGCCGTACAGTTCCAGCTGATCGAACACCTGGTACAGGCTGGCCGTATTGCTGATGATGCCGAGCTTCAGACCCATACTTTGCAGCCCTTCAAGCATTTGCTTTGCCCCCGGGCGAAGGGAGCGGGTGAAATAGGTGACTTCCCATGCGTGCGCCAGTTCCTCGGCGATGCCGCTTAATGTATCTTCGTCTAATTGCGCTTCTTTCAACATGTATGCTGGCCATATGATTTCGGGCTTCATTTCGATGTTGTGGACGTTTCTTGCCTGATCGTATGCTTGAAGGCCGCGTCTGAGCGCATCTGCCAGATGTTTTCCCGTGACGGCAGGCGTCAAACCGTTCTTTTCCAGAATTCTTTCGACGGCTGCCGCTGCCTTCTGCGCGGTTTCTTGCGTATGGACGATATCTTCCAGTGTGCCGCCCATGTCAAACAAAATGGTGTCAATCATGGCCCGTCTCCCGTCTTTAGCTGTTGTGATGGACTGGTTTCGCGTCCGCAATCGTTTGCGTAACCGACACTATCATAGTGTCAATTGAGGGCGTTGTCAATTGCCTGGAGTGTATGAATTTCGTCTTTTCAAGGGGAAAACGCATCGGTCGATTGACTTTCTTTGCCGGCAGGGGTATCCTTATGCACGGATCGTAAACGTTTGCTCATTCAAGAATATATCGACAAAAACCGGTGGCAAACGGCATTCGGGTACAGGGCCGCCCTTTGCGGCAAGAGGATGAATCAGAGAGGATGATGAGCGCATGCAATACCTGTATGATCCCCATACGCATACTTCGGAAGTGAGCCGCTGCGGACGTTTATCGGCCGGGGAAGTGATTGATCTGTATCATGCGCGTCGTTACGCCGGCATAGCGGTCACAGACCATCTGCATGAAGCCTATGTTTCCTCGTTGGCCTGCAAAGACGATTGGCAGGCCTGTGTGACGGCCTACATGCAGGGGTACTGCGCATCCAGAAAAGCGGCGGAAAAATATGATATGGACGTGATCTTCGGAGCTGAGATCCGTTTCCCGCAAAACGACCGGGACTATCTGCTCTATGGCATCGACGAAGAATTTTTAAGGAAAAACCCGTATCCGTTCCGCTTGGGTCTGCCCGCGTTTTATGAAAAGTTTGGGCAAGACATATTGATCATCCAGGCGCACCCATACAGGGGCTATGAGGAAATAGGGGAAAGGATACAGACCGAATATCTGCACGGTTTGGAGGTGCTGAACTGCAACCCGCGCCATGACAGCCAGAACGGGCGCGCCGCGCGGCTGCAGCATGACAATCCGCGCCTGATCGGTATATGCGGGTCGGACACGCACAGGCCGGGGGATGAAGCGCGCGCGGCGGTCGTGCTGCCTGAGCGTGCGGCCGATTCGTTTGCGTTTGCGCGCGCTCTTAAGGGAAGGGACTTTACCCTGCAATCGTTTTGCTGAGGAGCAAACATACCGCCATGGCTGGCCTGTCCGGGCGCTGTTTTTGTAAGGCAGGATAAAAACAGGACAAATGGATTGACAGACAGCAAAAAATAGAATAGAATAGGCATAGCGCAAACGTTTGCGAGCGAGCTTAGCCGTATATTTGTCATGACAGTTCAGTTGCTTTCCATCGCGCGCCGGCATGGCGGCCGGGTGGATCATCGGCCATAGAAAACAGTTTGACACGCTGCAGAAGATACTGTGCATACAGGGGAGGAGCATCATCGATGAGACCGGCAGGCAGTGTTGGGGCGTTCTCGCGAGGGAGAAGGCTCAAAAACAATATCCTCAACGTCATCACCAATCCGTATAATCTGATCGTACTGGCGGTGATTTTGTTGCTGACGTATCTGATCATTGTGCCCCTGTTCGATATGCTGATGACGACCTTCAAAGTGGTGCAGCGCGACATGCGGCGCATCCCGGGTTCGAAGGTGGGCGATCTGACGCTCTACTATTGGAACCGCCTTTTGCTGAGCGATGTCAGCTCTTCCCTTTTGTATAAGCCGCTGGTCAACTCGCTGCTCATCGCCGCCTGCGTGTCGGTGTTCAGCATCATGCTGGGGGCTTCGCTGGCGTGGCTGATGGTGCGTTCCGACCTGCCCGCGAAAAAGTTTTTTTCTCTGGCCATCATTGTGCCGTATATGCTTCCGTCGTGGAGCAAATCCATGGCGTGGATCACCGTTTTTAAGAATTCAAGGATCGGCGGCGCGCCGGGCTTCCTTGCCTCCCTTGGCATCAATACGCCGGACTGGCTGGCCTACGGCATCGTCCCCATCATCGTGGTGCTGGTGATGCACTATTACGCGTATGCGTACCTGCTGGTGTCGGCCGCTTTGGGCTCGATCAACAGCGAACTGGAGGAGATGGGGGAAATCATCGGCGCGGGGAAAACGCGCATATTAAGAAAGATTACCTTCCCGCTGATCCTGCCGGCCATCCTTTCGTCGTTTATTCTAACCTTCTCCAAGGCGATGGGCACCTTCGGCGTGCCGGCCTTTCTGGGCATGAAGGTGAATTTCAACACCATCTCCACCATGCTGTATTCCAACGTAAAACAGCGCAACACCACCATCGGCTTTGCCATCGCCATGATCCTCATTGCGATCGCCGCGGTGAACGTGTTCATCAATCAGCGGGCGATCGGCGTCAGAAAGAGCTTTGCGACCATCGGGGGAAAGGGCAAGCGCTCCACCCTGATTTCGCTGGGCAGGTCGCGCATCCCGGTGCTGATCCTGGTGATCCTGTTCATCTGCATCGTGGTCATTGGGCCGATCCTGATCCTGTCGCTGAACACCTTCATGCTAAAGCCCAGCGAGTACTCTTTGGAAAACTTCTCGCTCCACTACTGGGTGGGGAAACAGGGCGCGCTGCCGGATGTGTTTGAAGGGGAAGCCGGGGTGCTGGCCAACCCGCGTTTCTGGAAGAACCTTTGGAACACCCTGAAGCTGGTCTTTATGACCGCCGCCATTGCCACGTTCTTTGGGCAGATCGCCGGTTACATCACTTCCCGCGGCCGCGGCAGGTTTTCCGGCAAGCTGGTGGAACAGCTGGTGTTCATCCCCTACCTGATCCCCTCCATTGCTTTCGGCGCGATCTACCTGTCCATGTTCTCGCAGCCGCAATTCGTTATCCCTTCGCTGTACGGCACCTTTGCGTTGATGGTGCTGGTATCGGCGGTGAAACATTTGCCCTTTGCCAGCAGGGCTGGTTCGGCGAACATGCTGCAGATCGGTATGGAATTGGAGGAAGCGGCGGCCATTGAAGGCTCCGGCTTTGCGCACCGTATGGCCCGCATCGTGCTGCCGCTGTCCAAGGCGGGGTTTATTTCCGGCTTTATGCTGATCTTTATCAGCATCATGAAGGAATTGGACTTGATTATCCTTCTGGTAACGCCCAACCTTGCGACGCTCCCGTATATGGCGTTCTCTTACAGCAACGGGAACATGGAGCCATACTCCAACGTGGTAGCGGTCATCATGTTTTTGATCGTATTGCTGGTGTATTGGGCAACGAACCGTTTGGGTAAAGCGGATATTTCGAGCAGCATGGGAGGTTAAGGGAATGAGCCGCATTCAGCTGAATCACATCGAAAAATACTACGGGAGCAACCATGTTCTGAAAAATGTCACGCTGGACATAGAAGATGGCGAGTTTATGACGCTGCTGGGGCCGTCCGGCTGCGGCAAGACCACCACCCTGCGCGTGATCGCCGGGTTGGAGCGCCCGCAGAGCGGTCGTATCGACATGGATGGGAAGGAAATCGTCAACGCCGAGGAGGCTTTTTTTGAAAATCCCAGCAAGCGCAACCTGAATCTGGTTTTCCAAAGCTATGCGCTGTGGCCGCATATGACGGTCTTTGACAATGTGGCGTTCGGGCTGAAACTGAAAAGGCTGCCCAGGGACGAGATACAAAAACGTGTGGAGAATGCGCTGGAGCGCCTGCAGATGCTGGAATATATCAAGCGCTATCCGTCGGAACTGTCCGGCGGCCAGCAGCAGCGCGTGGCCATTGCCCGCGCCATTGTATCGGAGCCCAAGCTGCTCCTGCTGGATGAACCCCTTTCCAACCTGGACGCGAGGCTGCGCATCGACATGCGCTCGGAACTAAAGCGCCTGCATGAAGAACTGGGCACGACGGTCGTATACGTGACGCATGACCAGGTGGAGGCGCTGACCCTCAGCACGCGCATCGCCGTATTCTTTGAGGGCGAATTGGTGCAGGTCGATACGCCCATCAGCATTTACACCAACCCCAACGATCTGCGGGTGGCCGATTTTATCGGCAATCCGAGAACCAACTTTGTTGAGGGCACGGCGCAGAGGGAAGGGGACACGCTGTCGGTTCATTCGCCCCTTGGGACGATGACCTTTGATGCGCAGGACTTTACCGATGCTGCGATGCCTATGGAAGAATTCCCCTGCATACTGGGCGTCCGGCCGGAACAGGTCCTATTGCGGAAATTTAGCGATACGCAGGCGCTGTCCGGCAATATCTACGCCTGCCAGCCTGCGGGGTCTGAAACGCTGGTGCAGATTCAGGTGGGGGACACCTTGCTGCTGTCCAAGCAGACCGGCATTCATCACTACAGGATGAACCATCCTGTGGATGTGGAGATCGATGCGGAAAAACTGACTGTTTACGACAAGGCGACAGGGAAACTGATCAAGCGCGCCAAGGTGGAGATCGAGAACGGGTAAACAAGAGCCGGAATTGCTGCCGGCGCTGCCGGCGTCAATACAATAAAGGAGGATAAGATTGTGAAAAGAAAGCCTGTCCTGATGACCGTTGCCATGCTGCTGGTGCTTCTTCTGGCCGTGGCGCCCGCCTTGGCGCAGGAAAAAGTGAGCAGCCAATGGGCTGTGGACAACAAGATCGATGACGGTTCCGAAACTGTGGACGAACTGTATGAGCTTGCCAAGAAAGAAGGCAAGGTCGTGCTGTACTCAATTTCCAGCCGCTGCGGGAAGGTAGCGGAAAGCTTCATGAAGCAGTATCCGGGCATCGAAGCGGAAGCCTATGACATTGCCTCGGATGAGCTGATGGAAAAGATCACCCGCGAATATGAGGCGGGCATCTTCAACGCCGACGTTGTGCATTGCAAAGACCTGGATGGTTCTGTCTACATGGAAAAAGTGCTCAACAACGTGTTCCACAACTACTTCCCCAAGGACATTGTGGCCACCATTTCCGACCCGGATTTAACCAAGTATTCGATGCCCCTGTATTGGGAGCTGAACCAGTGGTTCTACAGCTCGGCCCTCTATGACGCGCCGCCCATCGACAGCTGGTGGGATCTGACGCGCGAGGAATGGCGCGGCAATCTGCTGATGCAGAACCCCATCGGCAACAGAAATTACATTGCGGTGTTTACGTCCTTCCTGCAGCATGAAGAGGAAATCAAAAAGGATTACGAGCGCGAGTTCGGCGAGCCGCTGACCGAATACAAGTGCGGAAAAGAAAACGCCGCCTATGAGCTGATCTACCGCGTGCTCAAAAACGACATGGTATTCTGCGCCTCCTCGGACGAAGTGTGCGAAGCGGTAGCGGGCAACGGCGTTGTGGACCGGAAGCTGGGCTACGGCGCATCCTCCAAGATCAGGAAGAACAAGGACAAGGGCTGGACGCTGGCGCCCATCAACATTACGCCCTCCACCGGCATCCCCAACCCGAACAACCTGTATGTGGTGGACAACGCGCCCCATCCCAATGCCGCCAAGCTGCTGGTGCGCTGGATGACGGGCGAAGCGGACGGCACAGGCAAGGGCTTTGACCCGTTTAACACCGTGGGCGGTTGGTCGGTGCGCAGCAACGTTCCGCTGGCTGAAGGCTCCACGCCGCTTTCCGAAATCAACCACTGGAGCTTTGACCCCATGTTCATCTATGACAACATCCGCGATATGGAAGACTTTATCCTGATGCTGATGAACTGATTGCCGTTCTGAACCCTTTGCGCCGGATGCTCCGCTGCTGTATCATAGCGGCATCCGGCGCTATATATTTTAGCGCCTATGATCGAAAGGGAAAGGGAAGGATTGCCGTGAAAAATAACCGGAGTATCCGCGTGCTGCTCAGCTTTTTTCTCAGCTTCATCGTGGCCATTGTTTTTGCGCTGGGGTACATCCTTTCGGCCGGGCTAATCGCGTCGTCCATACAGGAGCGCGGCGGCTTTTTGGCCGTATGGGGGCCGCCCGCCCTGATTTCCCTTGTCTGCTCCGTCCTCTGCTGCCTGCCGATGCGGGCGGTCAAAGACAAGGTATTGATCCCTTCGGCGTTTGCGTTTTTGCTGCTCTATTGCGCGATCGCCCTCGCGATCGCATTTTCCCAAACGGACGCGCTCGATCGGGCGGCTGCGCTACAATTTATCGGGTTATATATGCTTCTGCCGGCGGCGGTCGGAAACACGGTTTCATGGACAGCTTATGCATTGCGGAGAAAGAAGCAATGAAAAACTGAACGGCTTGTCATGTCCGAAGAAAGATGTTAGAATCTATCCGTGTTTAAGGCATTGTCAAACTAAATGCCGCAATGAAAGCGTCCAAGGAGAGAGCCTGTGAGAAGCGGAAAAACCATGTTGGCGGGCGGTGTGGCGGTACTGTTTGTATTGCTGGTGGGCTTTCTGTTTTGGAGCGACGGGCGGAACGCCTTGGACACAGAGCGCGGGCAGCTTGGCGGCAGAAGGACACAAACGATTGAGATAGGCGGTCAGGAATACCCGATCAAAAACGGTATAGAAAGCATGGTTGTACTCGCCAAAGAGGTTGACGGAGCGGAAAATGGCGTGCAGGCAGATGTCCATTCCGCTTTTTTGATGCTGATGAACCATGAGCTGAAGGCGATCACCGTGATACAGATTCCGTTTGGCATCGAGCTTGTTGCCCGCAATGAAGAAACGCCGGCAGGCCGGGAGGAAGATCATATTTGCACGCTGCGTGATCTGCTGACGGCAGAAAAGGCGGCGGGGCGTATCGGCCAGACGGCCAGAGATGCGGTGAGCAAACTGTTGTTCGGCATTCCGATATCTCACTATCTGGCGATAGAAAGCGAGCAGGCAAAACAGGTGCTCAAACAATATCCGGGCGTGCCCGGCCTGTTGCCCGCCGCGTGGCAGGATCATGCTTTTTTTAGGCTGCTGTCGCTGAAGGGCCAGCCGAAATCAGAGATGGAAAACGTATTGCGGGCGCTATGGCCGCATATGGATACCGACGTTTCAAAGGGCGGCCTGATCAACCTGGTCACGCGCATCAAAGCGTATGACATTGAATACCGGGCGATGGCTTTTTCAAAAGAAAGGCTTGAAACAAATCGTTATATCGGGTATTATATTGGCAAGCGGTCGCTTGATGACTTTGTGTTGGAAACATTGGCCGACACAGGGCAAAAGACTCCTCAGGCGATTCGGTGATGAAGGCAACGAAGGTATCGGGAGGACGAAGTGTGCAGACTGCTGATGTGACGGTGAGACATGATTACTCTGCCCCTGTTGTAGATGACCGTGAAGTTGAGATCGACCTGATTGAATTGTTTTACGCGTTATTGCGCAGTTATAAGCTGATACTTGCCTTTGTCTTTGCTGTGACGCTGCTGGCGGGTATCTACACGAAGTATATTGCTGTGCCGATGTATGAGTCGACGGCGAAGCTGTATGTCTTGAACTCCAGAGACTCCGCCATCAACCTGTCCGACCTTCAAATCGGCTCATATCTGACGAACGACTACCAGCAGGTTTTCAAAACATGGGAAGTCCACGAGCAGGTGCGGCAGAACCTGGGGCTCGATTACAGCTATCGGAAGCTGGAAAGCATGCTGCGCGTGGAAAACCCGGCCAATACGCGCATCCTGCAGCTGACGGTCCGATCGGACAGCCCGGATGAAGCCAAGGCCATGGCGAACGAATATGCTAACGTGGCGCAGCAGTATATTTCCGAAACGATGCAGACGGAAAAGCCCAGCATTCTGTCGGTGGCCTTAAAGCCGCTCAGCCCTTCCAGCCCGAGCCTGTCCAAGAATCTGATGATAGGCTTCATGCTGGGGCTTTTGATTCCGTGCGCCATCGTTTTTATCCGGTTCATCAGCGACGATAAGATCAAGACAACGGAAGACATCACCAAATATGCCGGTCTGTCTACTTTGGCCGTCGTCCCCATGCGCGGCAAAATGGAAATGGTGAAAAAAGCGTCTCAAAATGCCCGGAAAAAGGCTCCGGGCGCGGCGGCCAGAGCCAGGCACAGCGCGAAGGCCGTACCGCCGACCCCGGCGAAGGCGAATAAGGGTGCGGAGGAGAGCAAATGAGGTACGCTGAAATCACCCGTTTGAATGTGACGGACTACGCGCAAAGCGAGGCGCTGAATTCCCTGTGCACCAACCTGTCCTTTATCGGCAGCGATAAAAAAGTGCTGATGATGACGAGCTGCCAGGCGAGCGAGGGAAAAACCTATCTCTCCATCAGGACGGCGTATACGCTGGCCCAGCTGGGCAAACGGGTCGTGCTGGTGGATGCCGACCTTCGCCGTTCGACCATGAACGCCACCTACGGCATCTATCTGCCGCCGCAGGCGAACGGTCTGGCGCATTATCTGGCCGGCATGTGCCTGCAAAGCGATATCGTCTACGCGACGAACGTTCCGCAGCTGTCCATCGTCCCGGTCGGGCGGATGGTGACCAATTCGCTGGCGCTTCTGTCCTCGTCCATGCTGCGCAACCTGCTCAGCTCGTTGGCGGGCGAATACGACATCGTGCTGGTGGACGCACCGCCGGTAGGCGTCATCATAGACGCGGCGGAAATCGCCAAATCCTGCGACGGAGCGCTGATCGCCGTTTCCTTCAACCGCGTCACCCGGAAGGAATTACGGGCGACGAGGGAACAGATCGAGCTGTCCGGCTGCCCGGTGCTGGGCGCGGTGCTCAACGGCGTGGATCTGGAAGCCATCGGCAACAAGAAGTACTACGGCTACAAGAGCTACTACTCCTCCTATTACAGCCAGGAGAAAGCCCGCCCGATGCACATCCAAGGCGCGCCGGGCAGCGACAGTCAATGAGCCGTTACATCGACATCCATCATCATGTGCTGTACGGCATCGACGATGACGGGCCGCGGACGCGGGAGGATATGCGCGCCATGCTGGAGGCCGCGGCGGAGGACGGCATCGGCGTAATCATCGCGACCTCCCACGTTGAGCCGGGGCTGCGGCGGTTTGACTGGCAGTTCTACAACGACAGGTTGCAGGAAGCCAATGATTATTGCAGGGAGCGTTCCCTGCCGCTGACGGTGCTGCCCGGCGCGGAGCTGCTGTACACCTCTTTTACCTGCAACATGCTGCGCGAAGGGCGTGTGCCCACGCTGGCCGGCAGCGAGTATGTGCTGGTGGAGTTTACGCCCGGCGTTACCTATCCGCAATTGCAGGAGGCGCTGAACGCGCTGAACCGCTCGGGCTATATCCCGGTGCTGGCGCACATGGAGCGCTATCTGTGCCTGCTGAAGCACCCCAAGGCGGTACGGGACTTAAAAAACAGCTGCCTTGTGCGTTTCCAGGTCAACTGCCGCACGATCGTGGAAAACAAGGGCTTCTGGGCCAAGCGTTTTCTGCGCTATGTGTTCCCGCAGGGCTTGGTGGATGCCGTTGCGACGGACGCGCATAATGTGGGGGGGAGAAAAACCTGCATGGACGAGGGGATTGCCGCGCTGCGAAACAGCCTTGGCAGACAATACGCGGAGACAATCTTCGAACTGCCGCAAGCCATTGCCGGCAACTGACGGCCTGTGGGATGCAAATACAATGATACGCGGGGTACTGTGACGTGACTGAGATGGCGAAGCACCTTAGAATGCGCGCGATGAACGCCATGCATTTTGCATTCATGATGCTGTTGATGGTGGCATTCTGGTTTTTATCATACGCATATATCATTGGGCCGGTTCGTCTGCGTTCTATCAGCCTGATTGTGTTCTTGCTTTATTTTGGCATGTCCGTGTTCTTTTATCGGGTATATAACGCATATAAGGTCGGCTTGTACCGAGTGGAGGAGATTATATATGCAATTACTCTTTCCAACTTCCTGAGCGATGGACTGCTGTATGTTCTTGCCTGCGTGCTGCATTTGTTTTTTTTGCCGGTCTTGCCGATGATACTTTTGCTTATAACACAGACGGTTATTTCCGTGGTATGGTGCCTTTGGGCGAACAAAGTGTACTTTATGCTGTTCCAGCCGTTGAAAACGTTGGTGGTATACGCTGAAGACGGGGATTTGGACAAGCTCAGCGAAGTTGCTCATTTTAATCATCGCTTTGATGTGAAGGGGAAGCTAAAAAATCCCAAAGATGTGTTTGCGGTAATCGACCAATTGCAAGGCTATGAGGCTGTTTTTGTGTCCGGCGTAGAGGCGACGTTGCGCAACGGCATCGTGAAAGCCTGTATCGATAAGGATATCCAGTGCGTTTTTATACCGCATACCGGTGATGTGATCATTTCGGGGGCAAAGCACATTCAGTCTTTCAGCATCCCGATCATGAAGGTCAGAAGGGTGCTGCTGCAACCGGAATATGCAATCGGCAAACGATTGATGGATATTCTGTTTTCAGCGTTGGGGCTTTTGGTGGCCAGCCCGTTCATGCTGATCACTGCGCTGGCCATTAAGCTGAACGATGGCGGGCCGGTATTTTATAGGCAAGTTCGTCTGACGAAAAACGGAAGGCGTTTTCATATCCTAAAATTCCGCAGCATGCGGGTGGACGCGGAGAAAGACGGCGTGGCTTGCCTGGCGTCAGCAAAGGACGATCGGATTACCCCGGTCGGCAAAGTGATTCGCGCCTGCCGCACGGACGAACTGCCGCAGCTGATCAACGTGATGAAAGGAGAGATGAGCATTGTAGGCCCCAGGCCGGAACGCCCGGAGTTAGCCGCCAAGTACGAAGAAGAAATGCCCGCTTTCAGCCTTCGCTTGCAGGTAAAAGCGGGGCTTACGGGCATGGCGCAGGTGTACGGCAAGTACAATACAGATCCCCGGGATAAACTAAAGATGGATCTGATGTACATTAACCGTATGTCCTTTGCCGAGGATCTGATGCTGATGTTTGCTACGGTGAAGATTCTCTTCTTGCCTGAAAGCACCGAGGGAATTTCAGCAGGTCAGACCACTGCAATGACACAAGATATTGTGGATTACGACAAAGTGGACACAATATATAGCGATGGAGAAGAAAACGAGGAAAAAACTGTGCAAAACAGCTAGTACATTTTCACAGTTTATTCATAAATAAGTCACACTTGAAGGTAAGATAACAGCAACGCTTAATGTGCATTATTGAAAGGGGAAGCGGCTTGAATGTAGAAGAAAACACTGGAGATGTTTAGCTCCCCAGTGTTTTAGATGGAGTGGCGATTAGGCTGACTTCTTGACAGTCTGGCAGATTGCGTATTTGGGGCGTTTATCTTTGTAGTCGACTTTCGTAACGATGAAGAGTTCGCCGTCAGAATTAACAATCTTGCAGCCTGCCTCCAAGGGAAAATGATCCAGATCAAACCAGCGCTTGGTCTGCTCCAACTCGAAGATGGTAAACTCGCCATCTTCATAGGAACTTCCGGCGCAGCACCGATCTTTGATCTTCCGGTCTGTGCGATGGGACTTGATTACGAGATCCTCGATGACTCTTTTCATAATTGATCCTCCTTAGGTGTAGTATTTAGAGTATTAGGAACACTTAGAATATTACACCATACAGAGGAAAAAGTCAACACTTAGAGTTGAAAAGGAGAGAGTACGTGGCAACATTTGCGACAAGACTAAAAGAACTGCGAGGAAAGAGTGGCCTCTCGCAACCACAGCTCGCCCAGGAGATCGGCGTTACAAAGCAAACGATCTCGTTATGGGAGCGTGGCCCACGAAGACC
>CAZFUT010000048.1:0-20413 GCA_964522425.1 uncultured Oscillospiraceae bacterium | reverse complement strand
GCTTGATGCGCAGCGTTTCCTGCTGCTGGGAGATCATTTCGGCAAAGCGCGCCTTGTCTTCCTCCAGCATACTCATGGCAAGGCGGGTGCGCAGGCCGTTTTCGCTGATGATGGTCATTTTGTCCAGATGGTAAAACAGCATCACGGTGATCATGAACAGGCACAGGGAAGCGACCCAGTAATAGCTGAGGGGGCTGCGCTCGCCCGCCAGCTCCAGACGGAACAGCATGATAAGCCCCGCCAGCATCATGGCGGGCGCAATGGCGTAGAGGATGTTGTACATGGCCATGTGCCCCCTGCGCCGCAGCTTCTGGAAGGATTGCAGCACCCAGGTGGCGGTCAGCGCCAGCACGCAGGCCACCGCCTGCACATGGCTGGGCAGCACCGGCAGCGGCGCGCCTGTTACGATGCTTTCGCCCGCCTGCAGAAAAACGGCCAGCGACAGCACGCGGCAGGCATAGGACAGAAAGATAAAAATATAGACGGTCAGCGTTTTGTACAATAAATCGCCGTCAAAGAATATCACCGAAAAGGTGATGGCGATAAAAAACGTGGGCAGCGCCGAGGAAAAAAGCGGCAGAAGGAAAAAGTACGTCGCATATTGGAAGACAAAATACAGCGCCTTGCCCATCCACACATAACGGGCGCGGCGCTGGTTGCCGGCAAGGAAGGTATCAAAAAAGAACCAGAGGATGCAGGTTTCGATCACCGACAGCACGCCGTAAATGATGTAATTGAAAAACCCCGCGCTAATCATACCGATGCCGACTTATGCTTTGACGCAGGCGTGCATGAAGCTGGCCATGATGTCCTTGTAGCGGTGGTGGGATACGGGCAGCTCCATGCCGTTGTCCAGCGTCAGGCTCTGCTGCTGCAAGCGGTTCACATATTGCAGGTTGACGACAAAGCTTTTGTGGATGCGCTCAAACCCCTTGTCCTTCAGCGTGCTTTCCACGTCGCTGATGGCGCCGAAAAAGGTGTAGCTTTCTTCGCCGGTGCAGAGCGTCAGCTGCTTTAGGTTGGATTCAAAGTACAGTATTCTGTCCAGCCGCACGCGCACGGGCCTTCCGTCCACATTGAAGGAATAAAACTGCTTTTCGCGGTTCAGGCTTTCCTCTAAAAGCGGGATGGCGGCCAGCATCAGCTCCTCGTGCTCGATGGGTTTAAGCAGGTAGCGGTGCGCGTTCACCTTGTAGCCCGCCACGGCGAACTCGGTGGTGGAGGTCACAATTAAAATAGGAACCAGCGGGTCGTATTTGCGGATATGCTCGGCCACGGTGATGCCGTCCATGGGCTTCATGATCATATCCAGGAAGATCAGATGAAAGCGGTGCCCGCGCTCGTGATCGCGCACGAGGTCTTCGCCTCTCTGGTAGGGCGTCAGCTCATAGGGGAGCCCGCGCGCGCGCAGGTCTTCCAGATGCCTGCCGATCGAACTGATGGCGACGGGATCATCATCGCAGACCGCAATCAGATACATATATTCCCTCCCGTAAATTCATACCGCTTCCGATTATACCATAAAGCGTGTCGTTTGTGCAGATTTCCATTCCCATATGCGGTATATGGCATACAATCAGACAAAATGATTGGTATGAGCGCCGAACGATGGTTACCCCCCGCGGCCCGGCGTACCGCAAAAAGGCGCATACCGCTCATATCCGTCCGGCGACGGAACACAACATTTTGGAGGTGGGCATATTGTCTCAAACGGACTCAACCGCGCCAAACAAGGGAGGAATGAAGAAAGAGCTGACGCTGTTCAACTTTTTCACCATCGGCTTTGGCGCCATCATCGGTACCGGCTGGGTGCTGCTGGTCGGCGACTGGATGATCACCGGCGGCGGCCCGATCCCCGCAATGATCGCGTTCGCGATCGGCGCGCTGTTCCTGGTTCCCATCGGCATGGTATTTGGCGAGCTTACGGCGGCCATTCCGATTTCCGGCGGCATCATCGAGTATGTCGATCGTACCTACGGAAGAAAGCTTGGTTTTTTAAGCGGCTGGATGCTGCTGCTGGGCAACGCGCCGCTGTGCCCGTGGGAGACCATCGCCATTTCGAAGCTGCTGTCGGGCCGCTTTGCGAAGTTCCCGGCGCTTTCATGGCTCAACTCGGTCAAGCTGTACACCATCATGGGCGCCGACGTGTATCTGTGGCCCACGGTGATCGCGCTGGGCTTTGCGGTGCTGGTGATCTACTTAAACTTCCGCGGTTCGGGCGCGGCGGCCAAGCTGTCGTCCTTCCTGACCAAGGCGCTGCTGGGCGGCATGGTGCTGGCCATGATCATCTCCTTCTTCAAGGGTTCTCCCGCCAACGCGCTGCCTGTCTTTTCGCAGGCCGTCAACGCGGCGGGCGGCGCGTCCACCAAGGCGCTGAGCCTGTTTGGCGGCATCATCGCCGTGCTGGTCATCACGCCCTTCTTCTACGCCGGGTTTGATACCATCCCGCAGCAGGCGGAAGAAGCGTCGGAAAACATCAACTGGAAGAAGTTCGGCCTGATCCCCGCCATCGCGCTGATCGCGTCGGGCGTCTTTTATCTGATCTGCATCTACTCCTTCGGCACCATCATCAGCTGGCATGAGCTGGTGGCCATGGAAGTGCCGGCGCTGGCCGTGCTGGAGCGCATCAGCATCTTCTTCTATATCGCCATGCTGATCGTCGCCACCCTTGGCCCCTTAGGCCCGATGAACTCCTTCTACGGCGCGTCCACCCGCCTGATGCTGGCGCTGGGCCGCAAGGAAATGCTGCCCGCCTCCTTTGCGGAGATCGACCCCAAATCCGGCGCGCCGCGCAAGGCCAACCTGGTCATGGCGGGCCTTACGCTGGTCGGCCCCTTCCTGGGCAGCAACATGCTGCTGCCGCTGACGGCCGTTGCCTCGCTGGGCTTCATCTTTGCCTGCACGATGGCGGGCCTTGCCTGCGCGAAGCTGCGCAGGACCGAGCCTTCCCTGCCCCGTCCCTACAAGGTCAACGGCGGCAGGCTCGGCATCTATGCCGCCATCGCGGCCGGCC
Organism: uncultured Oscillospiraceae bacterium; assembly: GCA_964522425.1. Classification (GTDB taxonomy): domain Bacteria; phylum Bacillota; class Clostridia; order Christensenellales; family Aristaeellaceae; genus DTU024. Next base: position 17,400 of record CAZFUT010000048.1, on the reverse strand, counting down.
TCATCATCATCGGCCTGATGGTGCTGCCCTTCAGCCCCGCGGCGCTCAAGCCCGTGGAGTGGATCATCACCGTCGGCTGGATAGCGGCAGGCTTTGCGGTCTACACCCTCAACAGCCGCAAGACGCCGCACAAGTAACCTTTATCACGGACCATCCGCGCGGCTTGCGCGCGTGGAATAAAGGAAAAAGAAAGGAATTATCATCATGGCAAAGTACGCATTCGCAGGCGGCAAACTGGTAGACGGTACCGGCGCAGCGCCTATTGAAGACAGCCTCGTCCTGGTGGACGACAAGAAAATTACCTACGCGGGCAAACGCACCGAAGTGCCGGCCGGTTACGAGGTAAGGGACATTGCGGGCCGCACCATCATGCCCGGCCTGATCGACACCCACCTGCACTTCTCCGGCAACCTGACCGACAATGATAACGACTGGGTCATCGAGTCCGTCGCCCAGAAGCAGACCGTCGCCGTAAAGCAGGCCTATGACGCGCTGACCCACGGCCTGACCACCGTGTGCGAAATCGGCCGCAACGGCATCGCCATCCGCGACGTGGTGAACATGGGCATCATGAAGGGTCCGCGCATCTACGCGACCGGCCTCGGCTTCTGCCGTACCGCGGGCCACGGCGACAGCCACCACCTGCCCTCCGAAATTTCCAAGGATTCGCACCCCTGGGGCGATCAGGTGGACGGCCCCTGGGACCTGCGCAAAGCGGTGCGCCGCCGTCTGCGCGAGAACCCCGACGCGATCAAGATCTGGGCCACCGGCGGCGGCATCTGGCACTGGGATTCGGGCCGCGACCAGCATTACAGCTATGAGGAGATCAAGGCCGTGTGCGACGAAGCCGCGATGGTGGGCATCCCGGTGTGGAGCCACTCCTACAACAACGTGTCCGCCGCGTATGACTCCGTCCGCTGCGGCGCCGAACAGTTGATCCACGGCTTCGAACTGGACGCCAGGACCATGGACCTGATGGTGGAAAAGGGCACCTTCTTCACCCCGACCATCGGCTTCCTGCCCACCTGGTACGCGACCTATCCGCCGGTCTACACGCCGGAACTGGACAAGTACGAGGGCAAGACCGTGGTCGAAAAGGAACTGCAGCGCACCTACGCCAACCTGCGCGAAGCCAATGAGCGCGGCGTCACGCTGACCATCGGTTCCGACTCCTTCTCCTTTGTGACGCCTTACGGCTGGGTCACCATCGACGAAATGTACGACTTTGTGGACAAGGCCGGCATCTCCATCATGGACACCATCAAGGCCGCGACGCTCAACGGCGCCAAGATGGTGCACCACGAAGACGAATTCGGCTCCCTGGAAGCCGGTAAGTTCGCCGATCTGCTGGTCGTCAAGGGCGACGTCGCCCGCAACATCCACGACCTCACGCCCGACAACATGGAAGTCATCATGAAGGAAGGCGACATTGCGATCAAAGACGCGCTGTAAGCCGCGTTGACTGTATGCCGGGGCCCCTCGCCGAAAAAAGGCGGGGGGCGTTTTACGCGTTGAAAGAGCCCGCAACCGCCCATTTCTGCCTGCAGAAATGGGCTTCCTGCGTCACAAAGGCGTCTTCAACTGAGCGGATGGGTGTTGCCGCTTTTGAAAACGAATGCAAGACCCTTTACAAGTACGCATTGAATACGTATAATATAAGCAGAAAGAGCGAAGGAGCGGCAGACGGGGTGAAGAAAGCGGATTTAGAAAAACTGCTCAGAAAGAACGGCTGGAGCCTCAAACGCCAAGGTGGGAATCACGAAGTGTGGGAGAAGGATGGGAAGCAGGAAGCGCTCCCAAGGCACAGGGAAATCAAGGAAACGCTGGCAAAGGTTCTTATCAGGCGCTTGGGGCTGAAATAAGCCCCGGCGCTGCGGAAAATGAAACGGAAAAGAAAGGGAAAGTATGATGAGAAAGGTATATCCGGTTATCCTAAGCCCCATAGAAGACGGATGGTTTATGGTGACCGTTCCGGATTTTGATGTCAATACACAGGGCAAGGACATGGCTGAAGCCATGTTTATGGCAAGGGACGTCATTGGTATTTGCGGGATCGACATGGAGGATGACGGAAAGGCGCTGCCCGAGGCGTCCGGCATGGCAAAGGTGAACCGGCTTAAAAAAGCGGACGATATCATCACGCTGGTAGATGTAGACTTTGATGAATACCGCAGGCAAAACGATTTGCGCACCGTGAAAAAGAATTGCACGATTCCCGCATGGCTGAGCAACGAGGCCGAGAAGCGCGGCATTAACTTTTCCGCCCTTCTTCAATCCGCTTTGAAACTCGAACTAAAGGTTAAAAGTCCGTTAGACATTGTAAGGTGAATGGAAACAGTGAGCTAAAACCCCCCTCCTGCAACAAAACCGGCCTGTCCGATGTTAATATGATTGAACGGCACCATGACGGAACAGCGCAGCCGCAGCAAAAGGAGGAATGCCCATGAAGACCCGCACTGCCAGACGAAACATCCTGATTTCTTTTGTATTGACCGTACTTTTCTGCCTCCCTGCGCCCGGCGCGTCGGCCAACGGCTGGGGCTTAAAGCGAGGCAGGCTGCTGAACGCCGTATCGTCCGTTCAGACGTGGAACGACTATACCACTTTGTGCAATCAGGCCGGGGACTACGCCGTGATGGGCGCGCGCTATCACAACGCGCTGTTCTATGCGGGGGAGGATGGCACGCTCCACATTTATACCAAGGCCGTGTACCAGCCGGGCGAAGGCGCGGAAAGGCCTAAGATTCAATTCAAAAACGGCCGGCTCACCCTTCAGTACGGCGAAAAGGAACGCTATACCTTTGAAGACGCCCTGCACGACGGCGCCATGACGCTGATGGAAGCGTCCGTCCGCGGGTTTACCATGACGCTCGACCTTGCCGAAAACGAACACGGCCGCGCGTACCGGGCGAAAAAGGGCAAAGAGCAGGCGCTGCTGATCCAGAGGATCACGCTGCCCGATTTCAACATCCATCTGCTGCCAAGGAGCGTGAAGGACGTGCTGCACCACAATGAGGTGACGGCGCGTCTGGACAGCGGCCTTCATTGTTTGGGCCTTGCGGACACGGTGGGCAATGCCTATTCCCCGGACAACTGGGGGAAAAGGCTGGCAAACAGCAAAACGGGGACGGTTCCCGTCTACTCCGCCCCCTTTGCGGGCGCGTGGCGGGCGGCCAAGGGCAAGGCGGCCGTCGGCTTAAACGGCGACGTATGGCACCTGTTTTCCTACAAAAACACGGAGGGCGAAAGCTACGCCTGCGTCCGCTACTTTGTCAGCGAAAGGACGCAGCGCATCGGCTACATCCGCTGCGAGGACGCGGGGCTGCCTCCTGTTTCGGGCGAACAGAGCACGCGCCCCGGCGAATCCTTTACGAAGGTGAAGGGGCAGGCGCGGCAAACAACCTATATCACCGACGACCCGGACGTGAGCGAGTTCCGGCACTTTGACATCCCCAAAGGCACGCCCCTCATCCTGCTGGGGCTGTACAACAACGATTACGCCTATGTGAAAGCCGACGGGATCAAGGATAAAAACGGGAAGACGGTGGATACGCTGTGGGGCTTTGTGCCCATCCGGGACATTGCGCCGGAAAAGCTGCCTTTGCAGCAGGACGCCATGCAAAAGCTGCATGGCAGCTGGACATTCTACGCGGGCGGCAGCATGGCGGACGACCACCTGACCTTCCGCCCTGACGGCACATTCAACTTTGGCGGCACCTGGTATGTAACGGCCTACGACCCTGAAATGAACCTGTATTGGAACGACCCCGAGTATGAGCTTACTCTTTTATACAAAGACGGGCGGGCCATCGTGCGCGGGCTGTCGTTTGACGAAAACGGCTTCAGCCTGACCTATTGGGAAGGCGGGGGCGGGTACGTGCCTGCCGGTGCGGCGGAGGAGGAAGCGGACCACGGGTGAGGGGACGGACGGCAAAGGCTTTATCCTGCTTTTCCAAAGCTGCTGAACGATGGTATACTGGCTGTGGGGTACTCCCGAAAGCAGAGGATCACAGAGGAGCCGTATGACAAAATCTTCCAAAATATATTTCGGCACGGTCATCGTCGCGGCCGTTTTGACGGCGGCCTACATCATGGCGCTGCAAACGGAGAGGCCCCGGGGCTTTGAAATGCGGACATGGTTTTATGCTGTCCGGTTTATCGGATGGCTGGGATGGCCTGCGCTGTTTGCCGCGGGCGCCGTTCTTTTTGGAAAGCGCGCCCTCCATACCGTACCGGACAAAAAGCGCCGGACGGTCATAAAGACGGCTGTTGCGCTTTTGGTGGTGATATGCACCGTTATGTTTCTTTTTGCGCTGCTGATGATCCCTTTCCACTGCCCGGAAACCGAGTATGGAAATCAGGATGGCACCGTCACGGTATGCCGCTCCAACTGGCCCAGCGCCGGAACAAAAGAAACATGGTCTTTGTGGAAAAAGGAAGGGCTTTTTTACCGCAGCTTCATTCGGGAGCAGCCGGAACTGTATTTGATGGGTCCAAACAGCCGATAAAGGTATATCAGTATGATTCAGCGCCCCGCGCCGTATTTCGCTTCCGAAGCCTGCTTTTTCACCATGATCCTGGATGCCAGCAGGCTGGTGAGCGGCGCGGCGCTGATGAGGCCGAAGCACCCGACCAGCGTGACCATGATCTCGGACGCGACAAAACGGTAATTGAGGATATCGACCAGGGGCGTGCCCTGGGCGCTGAAATACAGCAGCATGCTTAAAAAGCTGCCGGCGTAGGCCATCACCAGCGTGGCGGTCATGGTGCCCACATCCATGCGGCCGATGTTGAACCCCGATTTCAACAGCTCCCGGCCGGAAATGCCGGGGGCGTGGCGCACCACCTCGGTGCATCCGGCCGCAAGGTCCATGGCGATGTCGATGACGGCGCCGGCGTTGCCGATGAACATGGTGGACAGGAAAAGCTGGTTCATATCAAACGTCATGCCCGACTGGGACAAAAGGGGCACGATATAGGGCAGCCCGCCCCCATCCACGTTGAGCAACCTGGTAAACAATACCGCCAGCACCACGGTGACCAGGGTGCCGCCAAAGGCGCCCAGCATGGCGGTCAGCGCCCGCTTGTTGGGGCCGGCCACCAATACGTCGATGACGACCGTCATCACCACCACCAGCAAAAGCGCCGCCGCGACGGGCGACATGCCCGTTAAGATCAGGGGGATGTAGGCTTTCCAGATCATCACGCAGGTAAAGGCCAGGGAAACAACGGCCCCGAGGCCGGAAGCGCCGCCGAAGACCAGCAGCATCAGCGCCAGCAGGCCGACCAGCAGCCCCATCACGCCCCGGCGGTCGTGATCCACCAGGGAAACGCTGACGTCCGGGCCGCTGTCGTGCAGCATGGCGATGGCATAGTCCCCTTCTTTGTAAAGCTTATCCTTGTCCAGCGCGCCGTTTAGGTAGTTCTGGGCGGGCACGACGAGGCCTTTGTGCTTTCCCCCGGTGATGCGCGCCGTGCAGGCCTGCACCCCGGTATAGACCAGTCCCAAAGGGTCCAGCATGGAGTTGTCCACTGTTTCTACCCGTACCCGCACGCGGGGGATGCGGCGGCCTTCGTTTTTTCCGGCGGGGGAAGGCAAAAGCAGCAGCAGCGCCGTCAGCAGGGCGACCACCAAAACATAGCGCCGGTTATGTTTGCGAAATGACATAGCGTGCCTCAAAAGCGTAATCCTCCCTGCCGCAAAAAAATGCGGCCCCCGGAGGGGGGGGCGACGGGGGCCGCGGGGGAGTTCGTCCTTACCTGGCGTCGGGGGTCAGGTTCATGGCGCTCATGAACTTGGTGAAGATGTCGGTGTTGTCGTAGGAGCCGACAAACAGATCGGCGTTCTGGCCGAAGGAGTACACGGGAATCTGCAGGCCGGTGTGGGCGTAGGACGTGTAGGCAAGGCCCGCCTTGTTGTTGAGGATGTGGCAGCAGGTGACGGTCAGGGGCTCGTAGCCGCCGTAGAGCAGCTCTTCTTCGGAGCCCATGACGGCCCCCTCGCCCAGCATGCTCTTTTCGTAGGCTGATTTGATGCTGGCCAGCTCCTGCTCGGTAAGCTTTAAGCCGCTGTCGCCTTCGGTGGTCAGGCCGTAGCCCGCTTCGATCTGCTTGAGGGCATCTTCAAAGCCGGTTTTTTCTTCGCGCATTTTGCCGACGATCCTGTCAAAATCCTCGTAGGAGTATTTCTGGTTATCCAGGTAGGCGTAGTGGGTGTCATAGGCGGTGGTGGCAAAGCCCAGGGTCAGGCCGCCGGTCTCGTGGTCGCCGGTGACAACGATGAGCGTTTCTTCGGGATGCTCGCCGGCGAAGTCCAGCGCCACCTGCACGGCGTCGTCCAGGGAAACGGTGTCGTAGATGCTGGTCATGGCGTCGTTGGCGTGGCCGCACCAGTCGATTTTGCCGCCTTCAACCATCAGGAAGAAGCCTTTTTCGTTGTTCAGGTCAGACTGTCTGAAAACACAAAGTATCGGCGCATTTTTTGTACGAATTGTGATAAAATCTTAACTGCTATATACAAAAACCGCCCGTTTTCCCTGATGTATCAAGCGTTTTCGGACGGTTTGAGGTAGTTGATGGCGGACTTGGTGAATTCGGCGATGGAGGCGGAATCGGTGCCTTCGGATACCAGGCGGCGGCGGTCGATCTCGTACTGCATGGCGTCGCTGCCCACGGTGTCGGGCGCAATCATCAGGATGCGCTCGCCGTCCTCGGGTTTCAGCCCGCGGATGCCTTCCAGGGTGTTCACCAGGGTGAATTTGTTCTCCTTGGCGATCTCAAATACGTCCTTCTGATCCCCCTTGTCGCCGGTGGGGCGCTTGAAGCCGCCGCCGCCCAGAAGATCCAGGGTGGCGCCGCTCATGCCCTGCACGGCGATGTCGTAATAGCTGTTGCGGCTGGGCACCTTGGCGTAGAAGGCCGCGGGCGTGGCGTGGTCGACGGACACGGTAGACAGAACGCCCACCTTCATGCCCGCTTCCTTGGCGTATTCGGTCACCAGCTTGAAGGGCCTTTCCTTATTGACGTCGTAGTTGATAACGCCCGACAGCGTCTTTTCGCCGGCCGCCATGGAAGAAGCGGTGGAGGCGGAGTCGGGGTTGAAGCTGGTGGCGTCATAGGTGGTCATGATGCCCGTTTTGAAGGCGGTAAAGGAAAGCTGTTCGGGGGTGGGGAACTGCGCCTCGGGGTTGTTCTTTACGCCCAGGTAGTACTGGGTAGCGGTGATCTGGGGGCCGCCCATACCGTCGCCGATAAAGAAGAAAACATACTTGGCCGCCTTGGGGGCTTCGGCGCCTGCGCCGGCCGCAAGGGACAGGCCCAGTATCAGGATCAGCAGTAACGCAAGTAATTTCTTCATGGTTCCTTCCTTTCTCTGCGTATGCCACAGGGGCAAAACATCGGTTACGGGGAAAGCTTACCAGAAGAATGTAAAATCCCGGCGCGGACTTTGTCAAAAACGACAGAAATATAACCCGGCCATTGCCCGGGCGGGAAGCCAGATCCCGCCGCGCTTTGTGCCTGCGCCACCAGGGTAAAGCCGGGCGCGAATAACAACAGGCCAATCAGCAGGATTGCGCGGATCGTTCTCTGTTTCATCTTTTCCCCCTTATTTGAGGACGATGACCAGGCTTTCCTCCGGCTTTTCGCCGCTTACGGCATAGATGGGGACAAGGCCCAGCACGCTGGCCCCGCCGGCGGGGGCGCTCAGGAGGCTGAACACCTTCAGCCCCCGGTAGTCGGGCTGGGGCGTCAGCGTATGGGAGGGGCGGTTCTCCTCATACAGGCGGTAGCCCGTTAAGGTGTCGGGCGACTGGCTCAACTGGGCGTCGGACAGGAGGGCGTAGACGTTTACGCCCACAACCTGCCCTGCCGCCCCCGTGCTGGCTACCGCCTTGGCCTGATAGCGCGGGAACACCCTGATATCGCGGTACATGCCGTCGGGCGCTATGGACAGGGAAAGGGGAGCCTGCAGGGCGCTCTGGGGGATAAAGCCCCGGGCGGTCATGTTGTTGACGGTTGCTTCCACGTAGGCCCAGCCGCCCATGGAGGCAAGGCGGGTCACCGGCTGGCCCTGATACAATTGCCCCAGCGCCGCCCCGGAAAACAGGGGATCGTCCGTAAGGGTGGCGTTCATCGCCAGCGTATGGGGCTGCCTTGTCAGGTTCAAAGAAGGCACGGACGTGCCCCTGGGCAGAGCGCCCGCATCGATATAGCCCATGCGCATGTGGGTGGAGGAAATATCGTACTGTATGAGGATAAAGCCGTTTTCCTGCCCGAATACCTGAATCCAGTCGTTGGTGGATACGACGGCCTTGCCGCCGCCGCCGCGCAGGGAGGACGCGGAGGGCGCGGAATAGACCTCGTACTTTCTGCCGCCCACGAATTTGATCTTCTGCGCGGACAGTTCACCCGCCGGGATGTCGGGGGCCTTCGACAGCTTTTCCCTGAGCGCCTGCACGGTTTTGGGCAGGGCGGCGAAGCTGGCGTAGCGGATATCCCGCTGCACGTCGCCGGACACAAAGCCCGTGCTGTCGCCGTTTATCGCCTCCCGATAGCGGATGCCCTGATCGCTCACGTGCATGTGCATAACATCGTAGTAGTCCCGGTCAAAATACTGTTCCAGCTTAAAGCCCGTCTTTTCCCAGTGGTAGGAAACGCCCTGATCCACATATTCGACGTTGCCGGGGGCCATGCGGCAGATGGTAAAGCCCAGAGAATCCGCGTAGTAGGTGCCGGGCGTGACCGCCTTTTGCGGGGTGTTGCGGTCAAAAAACACCTTGCCCGCGCCCTGCGGGGCGGCGCTGTCGTTGCGCAGCCAGTAGGCCATGCCCCCGCCTTCCAGATGGAAGCCGATCAGGCGGCGGCTGCCCTCTTTGGCTACGAGGGCAAAGCCATAGGCGCCCTTGGGCGTTCCCGCAATTCGGATATAGTCTTCCAGCGCATAGCTTCCGTAGTTTCTGGATATAAAATCCCGCACCTCGGCAGGCAGCGGGTCGGACAGGCCGTCCGCCGCGTCCGCCAGTGCCGGCATGACCCCGCCCAACAATACACACAGCGCCAGAAGGAATAAGAAAGCCTTTTTCATCGTTTTGTCCTTTCGCGCGGGCGGGATGTTCTGGATCGCCCGCTGCCTATTGTGACAAGGCGCAGGCCGGTATTGTTGCACCGGCATTCAAATTTTTTTGTTGGGGCACCGGGCCGTTACCGCACGGGCGCTACGCCGGCCGCGTAGGAAAGCAGCGCATCCGCGGGCTCGGCGCCCCAGAGGCTGAAGGTCTGCCCCTGCATATCCCAGGTGACGGTAAGCCCCTCTTCCCCCTGATGGATGAAGGCGACGACGCCGTTTTCCATGGCGTGATAGCGGTAGCTGCCTTCCGGCAGCGCGCCGGGGATGGTGGCGGCGTCATATTCGGTGAACACGATCCGGCGCCCATCCTCCGTCTGGTAGTGCGCGGCCCTACCGCCATCCGACGCGGTGACTTCCGTTAACCGGTACGTTTCCGGCAGTTTGGGCAGATAGCGCCCCTGCCACTGGGCGGCGGGCGCCAGCGAAGGCGTGACCGGAGGCGTCGGCTCTATTGTGGGTGCTGCCGTTGGTGTGGGCGTAGGTTCTGCCATAGGCGCTGCCGTGGGCCTGGGCGTCGGGCTGGGTTCAGCCGTTACAGGGGGCGTGGCGGTGGGCGCTTCGGTGACGGGCGCCGTCTGCGCAGCCGTGTCAGGCCGAGGGGAAGGGGTATAGACGGGCGGGGTGGCCATGCCCCCCGACTGGGTGGGCCGGGCCAGCGCCACATCGTCCGGGGCGGGCTTCAAAAACCTGTAAGAGCCCGCCATCGCCAGCACCAGCGCGGCGGCCAGCGCCGCCATCTGCCGGTGCATGCTGCGTTTCTTTTTCAGACGCCGGCGGATTTGATCGGCCATCTTTTTGCGGTTGCTCAGGTACATATCGTCCACCTGCCGGGACAAAAAGGGGTCGCCGTCCAAGGCCGATTTGAGGGCCTCGACCTCCCGCTCGCTTTCTTTCAGGAGGGCTTCCTCCAACAGGGCATCCCCGCGCTTGGTGCTTTTGGCCACGTCAGTCTCCCCCTTCCTGCAACATGTCTTTGAGCCGCGCCCGGCCACGGGACAGCAGCGCCCGCGCGGAAACCGGCCGGATGCCCAGCGCGTCCGCCACTTCCTCGTCGCTTAAGCCCTGCACGTAGCGCAGCGTCATGGCGTCCCGCTCGCGCCTGGGCAGCGTGCGAAGGGCGTCCCGGATGCGGCTGACCGCGTCCTGCGCCAGCACCACGCTTTCGGGCGTGCGCTGCGGGCTGTCCTGCACCTGCTCCAAGGGAACATCCTTTTCGCGCGCCCGGCGCTTCGACTGCTGCCTGTACAGGTTGATGGCCGTGTTCCTAACTGTAATGACAAGATACGAAGCCAGTTTGTTGCGTTCCAATGCCCGGAGGAGCGCAACTTTTTGGGTCAGCTTCAGCATGGCCGCCTGCACCACGTCCTCCGCGTCCTGCCTTTGGCGCAGGATATTCAGCGCCTGGCCGTACAGCAGGCGATAGTGGGCACGATAGAGTTCTTCCAGAAAGGCGGCGTCGTCCGGCCGGTCTTCCAGCAGCATCAGAAACAGCATGGGACATGATCCTTTACGTTTATTCTGTTTTCCAGTATACGGCATCCGGCAGGGTCAATGCAAAAAAATGTGAAAGAAAGAAACGATTGGATGCTGCCGGTGACATCATCCCTGATTTTCACCGCCCCAACGCCGGAACGGCGCTGCCGCTTTGCCTACTGCTCCGCGATCATCTGTTCATAGGGTATTTTGGAAAAGCCCATCTTTCTATACAGGCGCTTGGCCACCTCGTTGTCGCTGGTGACTTCCAGACGCCACCTTGCGCTTTGGGCGTCTTTTTCGGTTAGCAGGTCAAAAAGGGCCTGCGAAATGCCGCGCTGGCGGTACGCGGGCTGCACATACAATTCTTCAATCCAGATGACCATGCCGCCCGCCTCCTGCGAGAAGACTTTGGACAGCGGCATGTAGGTCACCAGCTTTTCATCCTCCTCCACACATAGCAGACGGTGCACACGTCCGAGCGCATCAGCTCTTCAAACGTGGCCTCAAAGTGGCTGTCGGGCACGGGTTCGCAGACGGCGGGGCTGTGGTAAAACTCGTGCGCAAGGGCGATATACTGGTCTTTGTCCTTAAGCTGGATCCGGCGAATCAATGGAACATGCTCCTTTGTTAGTTTCATGCAACTATTATACCATGGGCTGTCAAAGAGTTGTTTTGGCGGCCAATCATAGAACCGTCCCCGTGATTGACTGTGCCCGTGGCGGGGCTTCCACAAAAAAGCGGCCCGCAGAACGTGTGACGATGCCTTCCCTTGGTTTTTTTAAACGAACTGTTTTTGATAAACAGAGAACATGCTCCTTTTATTCGTATTCCTCTTCCGTTTCCCGGTCATCTTCGCAATACAGCACACGGCCCGCCCGGTCGATGAGCCGTTCGGCGCCCAAGCCGACTTTGGCGGCGGTCATTTCGACCCAGGCTGCGCCGCTGTGGAAGGCGGTCGCACGGTCGTACTGCGGCGCAATGACCCACTTCCCGGTTTCGTCGATATAGCCGATTTTTTGGGTGCCGGTATCCCGCATGGCGCACAGCCCCTCATGGAACCCGTCTGTCAGGAGATTGCCCGAGGAAACGCTTTTAAATTTGGGCGGGGTGATGATTTCGCCCCGGTCATTGATCAGGCCGTAGAAGTATTCCAGCTTATCCTTGTCGGGCTGAACCTCGTACCATGTAACGCCCTTTGTAAAATCGCCGCAGGACACGATGCCGGGCGCCGTTACGTCAAACAAGGGCGTATGGTCGGCACGGCGGAATTTCAGCGTACCGCCTTTTTCCTCCGTCCGCACATAGTATAAATCGGGCGAAAGAAACGCATACGTTTCTTCCTGAGGATTGCCCTCTGTGTCGATCAGGTGCCACATCCTGTCCGGCGTCCACACTGTTGCGTACCCGTTATCAAAACTGACCGCGTGTTCATATACGGCGGGAAGAGCCAACTCACCTTTAAGGTTCATATAGCCGATCAGCCCGCTCAGGCTATCGATAACGGGAAACAGGCCATTGCCTACCCAGCCCGTTGGATCGAGGCGCGTTCCGTGCGGGGGCAGGATCTCCCGGCCCGTTTCGTCGATCAGCAGCCAGCCCTTATCAGCGATGCTGCCTTTGGGATAGGCGATGGCGGCATAGCCGTTTTCAAACCCCAGCGCGCGATCGGGGTCATACCGGCAGGGGAGGGCGAGCTTTCCTGTTTTTCTGTCCACATAGCCTGCCTTGCCGTCCATCACGACGGGGAGGAGCTTTTGCACATCCACGTCTTGGGCGTTATGGAACCATTCGCCGGAGGAAATTTTGCCTGTCGTGATGATGCGGTCATACACAAAGCCGGAAAAGAAGCCAGTGGCCACATCCAGATAGCCTTCTTTGGCGGACAGCCCGCTTTCTCCAAAGGTCAAGCGGTAGATGCCCGTGTGCTTTCCGCCCAGGTATTGGGGCGTAAACCGGCTGTTGCCCGCCTGGCTGAGGATGGACAGCCGCTTGTTGGGCGGGAAGACCCAGTTGCCCTGTGTGTCGATGAGGGCGCAGAAGTCTTCGTCGCGCGCCTCGAAATGGACGGTCACTGTGGCGTAGTCCCCTCGGAAATCCTCGGCAAAGGCAAACTGCGGCGGGATGACCGTATGCCCCTGTGCGTCGATATAGCCGTATTGCCCATTTTGATCTTTGATGGCATAGAGTGGACGGGTTGCTTCCGCCGTATACGGGGCCATGGCAACGGAAAACCGCTCGTCCTCCTCCCGCAAAAGGATGCGCCCCTCCCGATCGATCAGGGCATAACGGCCGTCAGGGAAGGTGACCCGTGCGCGCCCCTGCTGAAACGCTTCAGCCCTTTCAAACTGCGGCGGGATGACGATGCTGCCCTGCTTGTCGGCGTAGCCGATTAAGTCGGTCTCCTGATCTTTAACGAAGATCAGCCCTTCCGACATGGCATGGAAAGGCATGGGGAGAATGCCTTCCGGCAGGGCAATTGTTTCGCCCTGAGCGGTCAAAAGAAAATAGTCGCCGGGGACGGTTTCGCATGCCTCCTCATCAAAGCCCGCCACATGCGCCATGACGGCGACGCCTTCGTCAAACGAGGGTGCTTCCGCGCCGTCGTACAGGTAGTATTCATAAGGGAGGACAAGCTTGCCGCTTGTGCGTTCGGCATAGCCAAGGTAGGGGATATCGCCGCGCGTTTCCACCACCGGGATCAGATCGCCCTCGCCGTAGGCGCTCCATACCTTTTCAAAGAGAAGCCCCGAAAAAAAGCCGGAGCGCACGTCAAAAAAGCCGGAGGGGCCGGCACCATCCGCTTGCGATACGATGTAGTAGCCTTTGTCCCATGTGCCGAAGGTACCCCAGCCGTCGTACCAGCCGGACTCCACCGTGTATTGGGGCGGCAGCGCGAAGGCGCCGGAAGAATCGATGATGCCGTCGTTGATCGGCCGGGCGTAACCGCTTTCAGTCTTTGGCGCGAACGCGACGCTTACCGCCGCGTACTGCCCCCGAAAATCCTCGGCGGCGGTAAACCGCGGCGGGATAACCCACCGGCCGGAAGCATCCGCATAACCCCACAGCCCATCCCCGGCCTGTTGGGGATGCGGCGCGTGATCCGTTTCCGCCAAAGCGCCCCAGCAGAAGAGCAGGCATAGTACGAGGAGGATTCTTTTCATTGCTGCACCTTTGTAAGTCTTTGAAAGTTAGGGGCGCGGGGGAAGGAAAATTTCTTCCAGAAATTTTCCTTCCCCCGCAATCCCCATTCCTGCCCGTTCTCAGAATATATGCAGCTGTACGAATACCTGCGCCATCAGGCTGGCCACCAGCGACACCACGGTGATCTGGGTGTTGATGGAGGGGCCGGCGGTATCCTTGAAGGGGTCGCCCACGGTGTCGCCGATGACGGCGGCCTTGTGCGCGTCGGAGCCTTTGCCGCCCTCGTTGCCGGCTTCGATGTACTTTTTGCCGTTGTCCCACAGGCCGCCCGCGTTGGACATGAACAGGGCGAGGAGCAGGCCCGTTACGATATTGCCCAGCAGGAAGCCGCCCACGGCGTTGACGCCGCCGATGAAGCCGACCAGCAGGGTGGACACGATGGCGACCAGCCCGGCGGGGATCAGTTCGCGCAGCGCGCCGGTGGTGGCGATGTCGATGCAGCGGTTGTATTCCGGCTCAACGCCGGGCTTTCCCTCGGCCAGGCCCACGATCTCCTTGAACTGGCGGTGGATCTCGGCGATCATGCGCTGGGCGTTCTTGTCCACGCCCAGCATCAGCATGGCGCTGAATACGGCGGGAATGGCCGCGCCGACGAGGACGCCGAAGAACACGGTGGGATCCATGATGTCAAAGCCCTTTAAGAGGCTTTCGGCGGCGGCCCCCGCGGCTGCGAGGACGCTGTTGACCTCCTCCATGAAGGCGCCTAAGAGGGAAATCACGGTAAGGCCCGCCGCGCCCACGGCAAAGCCCTTGGTGACGGCCTTGACGGTGTTGCCGGCGGAGTCCAGTTCGTCCGCCACGCGGATGGTGTCTTCCCCAAGGCCGCCCATTTCGGCCAGTCCCCGCGCGTTATCCACAATGGGGCCGTAGGCGTCGTTGGAAATGATGGTGCCCACGATGGACAGCATCCCGACGGCGGCCATGGAGATGCCGAACATGCCGCCCAGGCGGTGCGCGATCAGCGCCGACAGCGCGATGCCCACCATGGAGGGCAGGGCGGAGAGGAAGCCGTAGGACATGCCGGAGAGGATGGTAAACGCGGGGCCGGTGGCCGACGCGTGCGCCACGCGGCGCACGATGGGCATGTTGTCGTCGGTGAAATAGTTGGTGGCAAGGCCGATGATGACGCCCACCAAGAGGCCCACGGCGGAGGCGGCCCAGTATTTCCACTCAAAGCCGAGGATCAGGGAAGCAAGGGCGGTGAGGGAGAGGAAGATGCCGGTGGACACATAGGTGGACAGGTTGAGCGCGCGGGTGGGCGAGCCGCCCGGGCCGATCTTGCACAGGTAGATGCCGATGATGGAAGACAAAAGGCCCAGCGCCGCGTAGCAGAACACCATGGCGGGGTTTTTGCCGCCCAAAGCGGTGGCCATCACCAGCGCGGCGGCCATGGTGGCCACGTTGGAATCGAACAGGTCGGCGCCCATGCCGGCCACGTCGCCCACGTTGTCGCCCACGTTGTCGGCGATGACGGCGGGGTTGCGCGGGTCGTCCTCGGGGATGCCCAATTCCACCTTGCCCGCAAGGTCGGCGCTGACATCGGCCGTTTTGGTAAAGATGCCGCCGCCCGCCTTGGCAAACAGCGCGAGGGAGCTGGCGCCGAAGGAGAAGGCCAGCAGCATCGACGCGTCGTTAAAGAGCATCATGACGCCCATCACGCCCATAAGGCAGATGGCGACCACGGTCAGGCCCATGACGGCGCCGCCCCGGAACCCGATCAGGAAGGCGGGCTTGATATCCTCCTTGGCGGCTTCGGCGCAGCGCGCGTTGGCAAGGGCGGCCACAAAGATGCCGATCTTGCCCGCCACGGCGCTGAACACCGTGCCCGCGACGTAGCACAGCGCCATCCTGATGTTGCTGCCGCGGTGCGCGCCCTCCACCCACACGGGCGCGGGCAGGAAGAGGAAGATCAGCACGGCCATCACGCCCGCAAAGGCCGCAAGGATCAGGTATTCCTTGCGCATAAAGGCGTTGGCGCCGGAGCGGATCAGCCCCGCCACGCGGGCGATCTCGGCGTTTTCGTTTTTCTGCCCGCGCACCCAGCGGATCAGGTATACCGCAAACCCGAACGCAAGCAGGATGACCAGCGAGCTGATGACATACACGACCGTCATGTGTTCCATGAAGAAGCCTCCTTTTCAGATCTGTGTCGCATTGGGGACAGTATACAACGAAAGAAGGGGAGAAAACAAGCCGGCGGGACGCGGAAATGGAGGGGGAAGGGGTGAACATGCGGGCGGAGAGGAGAGTGGAGTTTTGTAAAATAATCCGCAAAATTTTATATTTTGCGGATTATTATATAAATCTTGGTTGACTTTGGCAGAATGTCATGATATAATTTAGATAAATATCCGCAAAATATTATTTTTTGCGGAGAATATTTAAACGAAAGGAGAAAGTGGCCATGCTGATGAAACGAGCGGAATGTCTGACGAAGTATGATTCTGACTATTTTATTCAAAAAAGCATAAAAGAAGGCAAGCTGCATCGCGTAGATAAAAGCCTGTATTCGGACGATGCGCATGTGCCTGAGCTAGCGGTTATTACCCATAAATACTCCAAGGCCATTGTGACCATGCTAAGCGCGTTTTATCATTACGGGCTGACGGATGTGATTCCCGATGTTTACGATTTGGCGACAGACCGGGATGCGGCCAAAATGACTGATTCCCGTGTCCGCCAGTTTTTTGTACCCAGGGATTTTTTAATGGACGGCGTAACAACGGCGAAAGAAAATGGGTACGCCTTTCGCATTTATAATAAAGAACGTATGCTGATTGAGCTTTTGCGTTATAAGAGCAAGCTTCCCTTTGACCTGTACAAAGAGGTTTTGCTGAACTACCGAAAGATGATTCAGCAGTTGGATATCCAGAAAATTCAGGACTATGCCCTTGCCGCGCCCAAAAGCGGCAGGATTATGGATACGCTTCAAATGGAGGTATTCTGATGGCGAATCTTGAAGCCTTGATAGAAGGAGTTAAGCGAAACGGTTACAGGGAAGCGAACGCGGCGGCAAAGGTGTGCCAGGATATCGTGTTGAAAGCGATAGCCGTTAGCCGCTTCAGCTCTCACATCACCATCAAGGGCGGCGTGGTGATGCGCAGCATCACGAAAAATATCAGGCGGGCAACCCGGGACTTGGACTTGGACTTTATCCGATACTCGCTGCAAGAGGACGCCATTTACCGTTTTGTGGAGCGCTTGAACTGCCTTGAGGGCATTAGCCTGCGAATTTCAGCGCCGATTGAGGAATTATCCCAGCAGGAATACCACGGGAAACGGGTCATTATCACCATCGAGGATGATACCGGCCATTCTTTGCGGAGCAAGATCGATCTTGGCGTACATAAGCAAATGCAGATTGAGCAGGATGAATACTGCTTTGACGTCTGCATGGATGATGAAGGAGCCAGCCTGCTTATCAATTCCAAAGAGCAGATTTTTACAGAGAAGCTGCGCTCCCTGTTGCGGTTTGGGCCGTTGTCCACCCGTTATAAAGATATTTATGATTTATGCTATCTGTCGGAATATATGGATAGAAACGGCTCCATGTTACAATTTCGGACAGAGAGTGAAGGAGTGCTCGCCACGGGAAA
>CAZFUT010000047.1:0-21196 GCA_964522425.1 uncultured Oscillospiraceae bacterium | reverse complement strand
ATTTTTCCGGCATCCCTATCGCCGGAAAAATCTCCACCCTTTACCTTGACCCCCTATCCCCACTCTTTTGTAACCTATGTTTGACAAACCTACATATTTTTCCATAAAAATCCATTCCGGGGCTTGACAGAAAAAGCGCAGCGATATATACTTCTAAAGTCGCGTTTGCGCCATTAGCTCAGTTGGTAGAGCACCTGACTCTTAATCAGGGTGTCCCGGGTTCGAGTCCCTGATGGCGCACCACAAACCGTCCGAAACCCCTTGATTCATCAGGGCAAACGGGCGGTTTTTGTATATTTTTCGCCACCATATCCCCCTTCGCCTTATAGATGCTCTTTGCCGGCACGCAGCCGCGTACCATGCTCAGGGGATACACCGTGGCCTCGCGGCCCAAGACGGCGCCGGGGTTTAAGACGGCGTTGCAGCCTACCTCGGCATAGTCGCCCAGTATGGCCCCAAACTTTTTAAGCCCCGTTTCGATGGCCGCGCCCTGCAAGGGATGCACCACAACAAGGCTTTTGTCGGCCTTTACGTTGGATGTGACCGCACCCGCGCCCATGTGCGCCTTATAGCCCAGCACGGCGTCGCCCACATAGTTGTAATGGGGCACCTGCACCTTGTCGAACAGCACGCAGTTTTTAAGCTCCGTGGAGTTGCCCACCACGCAGCCCTTGCCTACGACGGCGCTGCCTCTGATGAAGGCGCAGTGCCGCACCTCGGCCCCTTCGTCGATGATGAGGGGGCCGGCAATGGACGCGGTGGGCGCGATCACCGCGCTTTTGTGTACCCAGACGGCGGGGCTGATCTCGGTAAAGCTGTCCCTGTCCAGCGTGGGGCCGAGGGCCATGATGAAGTCCCTGATGCGGGGCAGGGCTTCCCAGGGGTAGGCAAGGCCCTCGAACAGCCCCGCCGCGATGGTATATTCCAAAGACAGCAGTTCTTCTATGCGCAGCATTTATTTCACCCCGATCAGGAGATTTTTCTGTTCCAGCGCGTCCAGCACCTTCTGCACCATGGCGGCGCACTGTTCCCTGTCCGGCGCTTCCACCATGACGCGCAGCAGCGGCTCGGTGCCGCTCTTTCTCACCAGCAGGCGGCCTGTATCGCCCAGTTCGCTCTCCACCTCGGCCATGGCCTGCCTGACGTGCGGGTCGTTCATGGCGGCGTCGCGGTCGGTGACGCGCGCATTTTTCAGCACCTGCGGATAGACCTCCACCGGCTCGGCCAGCTTGGACAGCGGCATCTTCTTGTCCAGCATCACCTGCATCAGCTTCATGGCCGTCAGCACGCCGTCGCCGGTGTTGGCATACTTGCTGAAGATGATGTGCCCGCTCTGCTCGCCGCCCAGCGCGTAGCCGCCGTTGCGCATGGCTTCGTACACGTTCTTATCGCCCACCGCGGTCTTGACATACTGGATGCCCGCCTTGTCGAGGGCCTTAAAGAAGCCGAAATTGCTCATCACCGTGGCGACCACGGTGTTGTTGGTCAGGTGCTCCTTTTCCTTCATGTAGGAACCGTAGATGTAGAGGATGAGGTCGCCGTCCACCAGATGCCCATGCTCGTCCACCGCCAGGCAGCGGTCGGCGTCGCCGTCAAAGGCAAAGCCCACGTCCAGATGGTTTTCGCGCACCGTTTCCTTTAAGCGCTCGATGTGGGTGGAGCCGCAGTTTTCATTGATGTTGAGGCCGTTGGGCTTGTTGCTGATGACCACCGTTTCCGCGCCCAGCGTTTCAAACACATTTTTGGCGATCATCCAGGTGCTGCCATTGGCGCAGTCAAGGCCCACCTTCATCCCCTTGTAGGAGTGGCGCGCCAGCGTGATCAGATAGCCGATGTAGCGGTTGCGCCCGGCGTCGTAGTCCACCGTGCGGCCGATCTTTTCGCGGTGGGCATAGGGCACCTCGTCTCCGTGGCCGTCCAGATAGGCTTCCACCTTCTCGATGACCTCCTCCTCCATCTTTTCCCCGCTGGCGTTGAGCAGCTTGATGCCGTTATCGTAGAAGGGGTTATGGCTGGCCGAGATCATGATGCCGCAGTCGAAATTTTCCGTTCTTGCAATGTAGGACACGCTGGGCGTGGTGGTCACATGCAGCAGGTAGACATCCGCGCCCGAGGAAGTTAAGCCCGCCGACAGCGCATCCTCCAGCATATAGGAGGAACGGCGCGTATCCTTGCCGATGACCACGCGGCAGGGGTGAAAGCGGCCGAAATACCAGCCCAGAAAGCGGCCGATCTTAAACGCGTGTTCGACCGTCAGATCCATATTGGCTTCGCCGCGGAAGCCGTCCGTGCCGAAATATTTGCCCATTGCTTTCCTCCGAATATAGACTGATTTTCCTCGGATATTGTAAAGCATTCCCGTTTTTGTTGTCAAGAAACCTGTTTGTTTCAGGTTTGTTTGCATAATCAAAGCCACCGGCTGAGCCGGTGGTATGCACAATGCCTTCAAGGCGATGATCCTGGCAGCGTCTCAAGACGCATCAAACAGGCTGGACAACCGCGGTATGTCCTCAGGCGCCGATCGGTTTCCTGTACTTCGGCGCAAAAATTATGCGATATTTACAGTTTAATTCCATATACGATAAACCTTCTCTGTCATCGCCATAAATAGGATATCCTGACCGTTTCCTCTGCTACAAAACGCTCATTGCTGACCCTTCGGCACTACAACAGTTCCCTCAGTACAGGATACAGCCTTTTATACTTCTCAAAAGCCTGATTGTACAGCCGATGCGTACCCTCGTCAGGATGATAGGTTTTTACGCCATCCATCTGCGCCAGAGAACCGACAAAGCAGTCATAGTCTTTTTCTTGTCCAAGCCCGATCAAAGCAGCTGTGGCGATCGCCTGGGCCGGCAGCGTGTCAGATTCGCCGCATACGGTAATCGGCGTGCCCAATACATCCGTCATCATCCGGCACCACGCATCTACACGGCCGCCGCCGCCGATGATCGAAACATTCGTTGCTTTTTCTCCAAGCAATTCCATCCCCTGACGGATCGAATAGCAGACACTCTCCAACATTGCCCGGGCCATATCCTCCGGCGTGCTCTCTGGCGTCAGGCCGATATACGCACCGCGAATCCGCGCATCCGGTACCGGGAATCGTTCCCCGACCAGATAGGGGAGCGCCAAAACATTATGGCTTCCCGGCACACTTTTTTCGAGTAATGCCCGCATCTGTGCGTAATCCGGTTTGCCGGCTTCACTTGAGAAGAGCGTCGATACCCAGCGATGCACCAAACCCGCATTCAGAAAGGGCACCACATTGATGATCCTGCCTGCCGGCATGGCGGCCAGATTGAATACGCCTGTACCGCTTTGCAAAGGCTTTGCGGACACCGTGGCGATCCAGCCGGATGTGCCCAGATTGATGTTATACTGCCCCTTGCCCGCAATGCCGCTTGCCAGCGTGGTTGCGCCTGCATCCCCTACACCCGCAAATACCGGTGTGCCCGGTGCATAGCCGGTTATTTCTGCCGCATTTGTTTTTACATAGCCCACCTGCGCATGCGATGCGTATATCTTCGGCATTCGCGCCATTTCCACACCAGCCGCGCGCAGAATCTCATCGCTCCAGCAGCAAGTGGCAATATCCATTGCGCCCGCTGTAGAGCAGGCAGTGCAATCTCCCGCCGCTTCCCCTGTCAGCTGCGCAATGACATAGTCCTTGGATGAAATCAGGAAGTACCGTGCTTTCGCGTATCGCTCCGGTTCATGCTCCTTCATCCAGCATATTTTGGGCAAAGATAAGGTTCCGTTAAAATCATTGCCCGTGATCTCCGCTATCCTTTGTATTCCAAGCTGATTCCTGATATGTTCCGCCTGCTTTTCAGCTCGTCCATCGGAATAAAGAATCGCGTGTCCCACCGCCTGAAGCCGGTCATCGACAGGTATCACATCCTGCATCTGCCCACTCATGACAATGCCGGCGATCTCAAGCCCCCGCTGAATAAGGCTTTGAGAAAGCTCGCAGAAAGCCTGCCACCAAACACAAGGGTCCTGCTCCTTCTTATCTCTTTCAAAGATCGTCGGAATATCTTTGGAGCAGGAGAAAACGGCATGCCCGGTTTCGTCCACCAGGACAGCTTTTACTGCGGTCGTGCCGATATCAAATGTCGCGATGCTTTTCATATTCACACCCCCGCAGTCGCACGGCGCATCTCCTTGATAAATTCAAGCGCGCTCTGCTCCGATTCCGCCGCCTTGGCGACAATAGCCGATCCAATGATGATGCCGTCAAATCCGCTTTGCAGCAGCTCTCGCGCTCGTTCCGTCGAGCTGATGCCAAAGCCGGCATAGACCAATGCGTCGCAGTTTGCGCGCGTTTTGCGGAGCAATTCTTCGTAGCTGCGGTCATTATGGCTGATACCCGTCTGTCCGCAGTACAGCTGCTGGTAGATGATTTTCATGTTCCTGAAGCAGTATTCCAGCTCCTCTATCGTGGATTCCGGATTTGTAAAGCCGATCACTTCAACGCCAAGCGGCAGAAGCTCTTCGCGAAGCTTCACACGGGTCTGCGCAGAAACGTCCGGGATCACCAATACATCAAGCAGCTTCTCCTGAGCGAGTTTGCGGTAGATGCCCGTATCAATCAGGTCTTTTCCATAGCCCATCAGCCAGATTGATGCCGTCACGGCCTTTCGCAGTGCGCGCCAATAGGTCAGGCTCTCCGCGACTGACGCATCGGCCTCTTCCTGCGCTTTGCGGATTACAGGACCATCCAATGTCGGTGTTGACGACGGAAAGCCCACTTCCAGAATCTCAACGCCCGCCTCGCAGCAGCGCCGCATCAAGGCAATGCTCTCTTCCCGGTTAGGATATCCTGCAACCAAATATCCGACAAACCTTCGTTTCACCATCAGTCACCGCTCCTTACTCTGCGTCTCCCTTGCCGACCTTCTGCATAATCACCGCAAAGACGATGATGACGCCGGTGATGATATCCTGCATATACGTCGGCATCTGCAGCATGGTCAAGCCGTTGGCAAGAATGCCCAGAATCGCCGCGCCGATCAGCGTGCCGATTACGTTGGGTACGCCCTTTTTGCTGACCGTGCAGCCGATAAAGACAGCGGCATAGGACTTGAGGAAGTATCCGTCACCGGCGGTGGTGTTGGCAGAGCCAACGCGCGATGCAATCAGCATCCCCGTGATGCAGGCCAGCATGGCGCACAGTGCAAAGGCAATGTTTTTGTACAGACGAACGTTGATGCCGGAAACCTTCGCAGCTTCCTCGTTGCCGCCAATGGCGTACATCTTGCGTCCCAATACCGTATGGCGCATGACAAACCAGAAAATAATCACAAACAAAGCCATAATAACAGAGAGCAGCGGAATAGCGCCAATTTTGCAGGTGCCCAGCCAGGTGAATCCCTTGGGGATTTTCTGGAAAACTGTTGCGCCGCCCGTAAGCCAATAGATGATGCCCGAGAGCACTGTGCTCATGCCCAGCGTGGTGATAAAGCTGAGCACGCGGAAGCGCGCAACGATCCAACCGTTGACCCAGCCGATCGCGGCGCTGATCAGGATCGGCAGCAGGAAGCACAGGGAAAGCGGCATGCCCGCGACCGCCATCAACGCCGCCATGACGCCGCCCAGGCTGGCCATGCTGCCTACAGACAGGTCAAATTCATTGATGCTCATGACCATTGTGGCGCCAATAGAGCTCAGTACCAGCAGCGCAATCTGACGGGTAATATTAATCGCATTGTTTACAGTAAAGAAAGAGGTCGGACTGAGAATACTGAAAATCACAACAATTGCAACGAGCGCAACGATCGTGCCGTAGGACTGGAATACCTTTTTGAGCTTGTTTGTGTTCATCGTCGTGTTTATCCTTTCCCCTCAGTCGTAGCAGCAGGCCAGCACCTGTTCGCTTGTCAGATTCTGATTGGGCAGCAATGCCTTTGTGCAGCCGCGCGATATGATCTGAATGTTGTCCGAAACCTCCAGAATTTCTTTTATGTCCGAGGAAACAAATACCACCGCGCTGCCTCCGTCTGCCTTTTCCCGCAGCAGCTTATGAATTTCACTTCGTGTTTTCACGTCCACTGCCTGTGTCGGTTCGTCGCACAGCAGAACCTTCGGCTCGGTCATCAATGTTTTGGCAAAGACAACCTTTTGCTGATTACCGCCCGACAGCTCCATAGCGCGCTGATCCGGGCTGGCGAGCTTAATGAAGAGCTTGTCAATCATGCTGTTAACCGCCTGTCTTTCCTTATTTGCCTGCATCACGCCATGATTGGCAAAGTCATCGATCGCATTGAGGATGATGTTGTCCCGAATGCTCATGCTGCCAATCATAGCTTTGCCGCGCCTGTCCTCGCTGATCAAGGTCATACCGGAGCGGATTGCTTTGGCGGGCGTCCTGTTGTCAAACGCTTTCCCACAGAGTTTTACTTGACCGCCCTTGGATGAACGATAGCCAAAAATGCATTCCATCGCTTCCGTGCGGCCGCTGCCGCCGAGTCCGAAAATCCCCAGCACCTCGCCTGCGTGCACCTTGAAGGACACATCCCGTACAATGCCGTCCCTGCTCTGCAGATGCTTCACGTCCAACAACGCTTCACCCATACCGGCGGCATGACTGACCGCCTCACCGGTCCATTTATCCGTCATCTTGCCAATCAGTTCATCCCTGGATGTATTCTCTGTGCGGACGGTTTCAACCATCCTGCCATTTTTAAAAACGGTGATACGGTCTGTCAGCCGGAAAATCTCATCCATACGATGTGTCACGTAGAGAATGGATGTTCCTTTTGCCTTAAGCCTGGCAATGATCGCAAAGAGCAGCTCGCTCTCCTTATCTGTCAGCGAAGCTGTCGGTTCATCGAGGATAAGCAGCTTGCAGTCGTTCATCATGGAGCGGACGATTTCAAGGCAGGTTTTCTGCGGAGGGCTCATTTCCTCTGCCATCTGCTCGGGATCAATATCAATATTCAGCTCCTTTGCTACTCGCATGACATGTTCACGCATGGCTGCCCAGTCGATCCTTCCGCCTTTGGTTGGGTATTCCATCCCCAAATACGCATTTTCCACAGCGGAGAACGAGGGGACCAGAATGCGGTCCTGATGGATGACGTTGATGCCCAGTTTCCGGCTTTCAACCGGGTTATGAATCTCCACCCTTTGCCCGTTCCAATACACAGCGCCCTCATCGAGTGTATACACGCCGGTAAGCACCTTGATCAAGGTCGATTTACCTGCGCCGTTTTCGCCGACGAGGCCGTGAATCTCTCCCGCTTCCAATTCAAAATTGATATCCTTCAGCGCATAAAAGCCGCTGAACTGTTTGCTGATATACTCCGTCCTCAGCAGCACAGGATACGCCTCCTTCCATCATATACCGCTGTTTACAGAAAGGGGACGCCCGAGAGCGTCCCGCTTTCCGCTGTCCTGCAAGTTACTCAGCAGCCATGAAGTCCGCCACGTTGTCCATGGTAATCAGGGTTGCCGGCGCATACATTTCGCCAGCTTCAATCGTCTCACCGCTGAAGAGCTTGCTCATCTGCTCCACTACGATTGCGGCCATGCCCTCAAAGTTCTGGGCAACGGTCGCTTTCAGGTTGGTACCCTCTGCAATCAAAGCCAACGCCTGTTCGTTGCCATCAACGCCAGTGACGATGACTTCGCCGCGGCCTGCTTCGATCAGCGCCTGTGTAGAGCCGATTGCCGGCTCATCCCACGCGCTCCAAATGGCGGTCACACTGCCTTCAGCGGCATTGGCCAGCAGCAGGTTCTCAACGGTGGTCTGCGCGTCATTGATCGGCTGCTCAGCGGGAATGTGCTGTTCGGTAATCAGGGAGATCTCAGGACGCTCCGCCAGCAACGCGTCAAACGCTTCGCAGCGCTTGACAACACCGGGATGCGGTCTGTGGGTCAGCGCAATGACGGTACCCTTGCCGCCCATCAGATCGTCGAACAAGTACTTGACGATCAGCTCGCCCATTTGGTAGTTGTCGCTCGTTGCATTGACCTGCATGCCGTCAATGAAGCCGCTGTCGCAGCCGAATACCGGGATACCGGCGTCAAATGCGTCCTGGAGCTGATTGGCAATCTGGGACGGATCCGCGCTGACGAGCACGATCGCGTCGGTCCTGGCGGAAACGACGTCCTCAATACGGCTGGCCAGCACTGCGAAGTCGTTGTTGGTGTTGATTACGTTCACTTCAGCACCCAGGCTTTCAAGCCCCGCCTGGAGATAGCCCACCATCTGGTTCGTTGTCACAGAGGCGAGATACGGTGTCATCAGGGAAACCTTCTTGCCCTGCATGCCTTCTGCGGAAGCAGCGCCGGTCAGAATCATCATCAATACCGATGCCAGCACGAGTACCTTCATCCATTTTTTCATTTTTTTATTCTCCTTTTGCTTTGGGTTTTATTCAGGATCCTTACTCAGGATTTCTGTCGCCGTATCAAAATCCGTCATCAGCACATCAAGTCTGCCCGTTTTTAGCGCAGAGCGGATGGCGTTCACTTTGCTTTGCCCGATAGCGCAGGCAATCACCTTGCCGTGCCGCAGTTCTTCAAGGCTTTTGCCGATACAGCGGCTTTCCAGCACGCGGACGCTTTGCCCATCGGCGTCGAAATATGAATTGCATACGGAGGATACCGCGCCGCTCTCCTTGAGATGCCGCAAATCCTCCAGCGTCAGCCCGCCGGCCCTTGCCGTAGTGGAGGACGATTCCACATTGCCGATACCGACAAGACAGATATCGCAATGCCGCCCTTTTTCCAACACCGTCGAAATACTCGGCTCCTGACGGAGCATTGCCGCCGCCTCCTTAGAGGATACGAGGAGCGGTGCATTCATAACGCAGGATACGCCACCGTATTGCTGGGCCAGTTTTAGCGCGATGGCATTGGCATGCAGCTCCGCACACTCGTTGCCGATCCCGCCGACAAGAGGAATCGCCTCCTTCACACGCTTTCCGTTGTTCTTCATATGCCGGACAATTGACGCCACGGTGACGCCGCTCATGATGCCGATTGTCTGATCGACGCCCAGATAGGAATCAAAGTAAACCGCCGCTTCCCTGCTGAACTGGTTCATTCTTTCCTCTCGGCTGTCCCCCATGCTGCGCACCACGAGAGCATCCTTGAGGGCATAAGCCGACATAAGGCGCTGCTCCAAAGCAGACTCATCGCTATATGGATTGCGGATCCGTATCTCGACGCACCCGTTCTCTCTGGCCTGCGCCAGAATGCGGCTGATTTGCGGACGTGAAATGCCTAACTGAATGGAAATTTCCTTTTGGCTGAGATTCAGCAGATAGTACATCTCGCAAATCTTGATCATCAGTCTTTCATTACGCGCAACGCCCACTTCTTCACCCCTCTCGGCTGAACAAAATTTCATGCTCTTCAATTTTGTTTTCTTCGACACCCAAAATACTCCTGTCCCCTCTCTTTGTCAACTGTTCATGGATTGAAATAAATTTCATCGCACTGTTCGTCCACCTCCATATAGACTTCTGATGTGCAGCAAAAACGGCTCCGTACCAATCCTGCAGGCCGATTATACGAAGCCATTAAAAATCTGCCGGCAGCCCTCATTCAAGGCACTGCCGGCAGACAGCGGATTATGGATACCCGTTAAAAAGGCAACAGTATCAGTTGCTTCTTTTCCTGCCCTTGCCAAGATAGGCATCCCGCACTTTGGGGTCGCTCAGCAATTCTTCCCCCGTGCCGCTTAAGGTGACGCTGCCCGTTTCCAAGACATAGCCGCGGTGGGCGGCGCGCAGGGCGGCGTTGGCGTTCTGCTCGATGAGCAGCACCGTAACGCCCTCGTCGGCCACCCTTTTGATGATGGCGAATATGTCGCGCACCACAAGGGGCGCAAGGCCCAGGGAGGGCTCGTCCATCATCATCAGCTTTGGGCGCGCCATCAGCGCGCGGCCCACGGCCAGCATCTGCTGTTCGCCGCCGGATAAGGTGCCCGCAGCCTGCCAGGTGCGTTCCTTAAGCCTGGGGAACATCTCATACACGTAGTCGATGCTCTGCTGGATGCCCTGCGCGTCGCTGCGCAGGTAAGCGCCGATTTTCAAATTCTCCAGCACCGACAGGTTGGGGAAGACGCGCCGCCCCTCGGGCACCAGAGAAATGCCGCGCTGCACGATCTTCTGCGCGTCCATGCCGGTGATGTCTTCGTTTTCCAGCATCACCGTGCCGCTTTCGGGGCGCACCAGCCCCGCGATGGCGCGCAGCGTGGTGGATTTGCCCGCGCCGTTGGCGCCGATCAGGGTGACGATCTCGCCCTGACGCACCTCAAAGGACACATCCTTCAGCGCCCTGATGCCGCCGTAGCGGACGGATAAGTGTTGAACGCTCAGCATCCTTCCTCCTCCTCTGCGCCAAGATACGCCTGGATCACCCTGGGGTCGTCGCGCACCTGTTCGGGCGTGCCCTCGGCGATCAGCCTGCCAAAGTCGATCACATAGATGCGGTCGGAAATGTCCATCACCAAATCCATGTGGTGTTCGATGAGGAACACGGTCAGGTCAAAATCCTGCCTGATCTGCCGGATAAACTGCGCCAGCTCCTCCGTTTCCTGCGGGTTCATGCCGGCGGCAGGTTCGTCCAACAGAAGAAGCCGCGGGTCGGTCGCCAACGCCCGCGCGATTTCCAGCCGCCTTTGCTTGCCGTAGGGCAGGGCGGTCGCCTTTTCGTCCTTCTGGTTCAGCAGCCCCACCGTATCGAGCAAAGCCAGCGCCTTGCCGCGCAGCTTTTTTTCTTCGCGGTAATTAAGGTGCAGCATGGCGGTGAATAAATTCGATGTGCGGTGCAGGTGCGTCGCGATGAGCACGTTTTCCAGCACCGTCTGGGTCTTGAACAAACGGATATTCTGGAAGGTGCGCGCGATGCCCATTTGGGTGATGGCGTCGGGCGTGCGCGCCACGGGACGGCCCGCAAAGGCCTCGCGGTCGTTGCCCGCGTAGAGCTTTTTCATTTTGCCCTGTGGGTGGTTCTGCACAAGCACCTTGCCCTCGTAGGATACCCGGCCGTTGCTGGGCCTGTATACGCCCGTCACACAGT
Organism: uncultured Oscillospiraceae bacterium; assembly: GCA_964522425.1. Classification (GTDB taxonomy): domain Bacteria; phylum Bacillota; class Clostridia; order Christensenellales; family Aristaeellaceae; genus DTU024. The sequence goes on along the minus strand of CAZFUT010000047.1, from coordinate 10,159 downwards.
TAAAGGCCGTCGTCTTGCCCGCGCCGTTGGGCCCGATCAGCGCCACGATCTCGCCGCGCCCGATATGCATGGAAAGGCCGTTCACGGCCACCACGCCGCCGAACTGCATGGTCAGCCGGTCGATCCGCAATACGGGTTCAGACACGCTTGCCCGCCCCCTTTCCCGAAAACAGTCCCTTCAGGTTCAATTCCCTGTCGCCCATGATGCCCCGGCGGTAGCGCAGCACCACCAGCATGATGACGAGGGAAAACACCACCATGCGGAAGCCCGTGCGCAGCAGCGGCACCTGGAAGGCGCCGATGGTGAGCGGGTTGTCGAGGAACCTCAGCCACCACTCGCTGGCCGATACGAAGAGGAAGGAAGCCAGCACCGAGCCCGTTACCGAGCCCATGCCGCCGATGACCACGATGAGCAGGATCTCGTAGGTCATGGACGCCTTAAAGGCGCTGGCCTGCACGGTGGTCTGATACATGGCCAGCAGCGCGCCGCCCACGCCCGCAAAGAAGCAGCTGAGCACGAAGGCCGCCTGCTTATGGCTGAACAGGTTGATGCCCATGGCCTCCGCCGCCACCTCGTCGTCCCGTATGGCCTTGAAGGCCCGGCCGTAGGTGGAGTGGATGAGCAGCACGATGAGCAGAATGCATACCCCCGACACGGCGAAGGGAAAGAGCACGCTGTCAAAGGTGGGGAAACGGCGCAAAAGGTTCGAGCCGTTGGTGATGGGGCCAAGGCCGTCGTACTGCATCACCGCGCGGATGATTTCGGCAAAGCCCAGCGTGGCGATGGCCAGATAGTCGCTCTTTAATTTCAGCACCGGCAGGCCGATCAGATAGGCCAAAATGCCCGCCGCGACGCCGCCCAGCAGGATGCACACCATGGTGGGCAATTGAAACTGCACGATGCCGCCCGCGTAATACTGATACACCTGCGCGCGGTCGGCCACGGGGATGGAGAAGATGGCGTAGGTATACGCCCCCACCAGCATAAAGCCCGCCTGGCCCAGAGAAAACAGGCCGGTAAAGCCGTTGAGCAGGTTCATCGACACGGCGATCAGCGCATAGATGGCGCCCTTTTTCAGCACCGTGACCAGCATGGACGAAGCGCCCGCCAGATTTTCCACCGCCGCCACCAGCGCGTACAGCGCGGTGATGAGCGCAAGACAGGTCGCGGCTTTTTGGATACGCTCTCTTTCGCTCAGCGCCTGGGCGGCGAGCGCCAGCGCAAAAGCCAGCAGCACAGCCCCCAGCGCATAGAATACGGCGCTGTACCGGTAGGCAAGCAGGATGGCGTTTGCGCCTTCCGCCCCCTGTTCGGCATATTTTTCCCTGTACTTATCGAGGTTTTTCAGCATCTTGTCCCGGTCGCCCGCCTGAAAGGCCTCGATCACCTTGTCCCGTGCCTTGGCCATTTTGGCGTCCGACGCCGCCAGCCCCTGCGTATCGAGCTGATCGATGGCCCATACCACCCTTGGCCGGGAAAGCAGGGGAAACAGCGCCAAAGCCGCCGATGCGATCAGCAGCAGGACGGCCAGCGCCAGCTTTCGTTTTTTCATCGCGTTACACCTTCTCGTTGACGTCTTCACCGAACAGGCCGGTGGGCTTGAACAGCAGGATCAGGATCAGCAGGGCGAAGGTAAAGGCATCCGAAAAGGTGGTCAGCCCCACCGCCTTGATGATGTTTTCGCATATCCCGATGATGAACGCGCCGATGACGGCGCCGGGGATGGAGCCGATGCCGCCGAACACCGCCGCCACAAAGGCTTTAAGGCCCGGCATCGCGCCCACGACGGGCGTCACCGCGGTATAGTTGCTGAAATACAGGATGGAGCCGACGGCCGCTAAAAACGACCCAATGATAAAGGTAAAGGAAATCACGCGGTCGATGCGGATGCCCATCAGCTTGGCGGTTTCAAAATCCTTGCTGACGGCGCGCATGGCCATGCCGATCTTGGTGTGGTGGATCACCTGCACCAGCGCCAGCACCAGAAGAAAGGTCAGCGCCGGGGTGATGAGCGTCACCATCTTGGTGGTGGCGGTGTAGATGGTCACGGTCTGCGAGATGAAGGGGATCGTCGGGTACTGCTTGGCAAGGCCGCCGGTTATGTACCACATCAGGTTCTGCATCAGGTACGATACGCCGATGGCCGATATCATCACCGACATCCTCGGCGCGTCGCGCAGCGGCTTATAGGCCGCCCTCTCCACCAGAAACCCCACCAGCACCGTCAGCGCCACCGTGAGCGGCAAACTGACGTACAGCGGCAGGGCCGCCGCCATATAGACCATAAAAAAACCGGCGGCGGTGAATATGTCGCCATGCGCAAAGTTGATCAGCCTGAGGATGCCGTATACCATCGTATACCCCACGGCGATCAGGGCGTACTGCCCGCCCACCGAGACGCCGCCCAGCAGGTACGGCAGGTTTGCGCCGATAAAGTCGGTCATATCCTTTTCCCCCTGACCCCGCCCTTTTCGATCACGAAAAGGGCGGATCGGTATGAAACAGCAAGGGGGCTGTGATGAGCCCCCTTGCAAAATTACATCAGGCCCGAAAAAGCTCAGTTGCCCAGCTTCTGCACCTTGACAAACTTCCACAGCGCGGTCGCGTTGTCGGCTTCCTTGATGAAGGCCTGATCGCGCACGGCGTCGCCGTTCTCGTCAAAGGAGATGCTGCCGGTAACGCCCTCGTACGTCACCTTGGGCATCACCTCGGCAATGTCCTCCAGCTCGCCGGAGTCGGCGGCCTTCAGCGCTTCCAGCGCCACCATGTAGCCGTCGTAGCCCAGCGCGGAAACCGCCGCCACGATGTCGTTGCCGCCGTTGGCGGTCTTCTTTTCCTCGTTCTCATTGAGCCACTTTTTGAAGCCGCTTACGAACTTCACCGCCTTGCCGGAGGTATCGCCCTCGTCAAAGAAGGTGGATACGCTCACCTTGACCTCGGTGCCCTTGGCGGCTTCCAGGATGACGGAGGACTCCCAGGTGTCGCCCGCGAGGATGGGGATCTTGACGCCGCCCGACGCCGCCTGCGAAATGATCTGCGCCGCGTAGGTGGTGCTGGTGGGGGCGAAAATGACCTCGGCCCCTTCGTTGACCGCCTTGGTAAGGTAGGCCGTAAAGTCGCTGGTGCCTTCGGGGAAGGTTTCGCCCGTCACTTCGCCGCCCTTCGCCTTAAAGGCTTCGGTAAAGTAATTGACAAGCCCCACGTCATAGTCGTTGCCCAGCTGCGCCAGCGTGTAGGCCTTCTTGGCCCCGTAGGCGTCGCCGGCAAAGCCGGCCAGCACGGTGCCCTGGAAGGGGTCTAAGAAGCAGACGCGGTAGTACAGGGGGTTGCCCAGCGTTACCTGCGGGTTGGTGCAGCTCAGGCCCACCGCCACAAGGCCCGCCGCGTTGAAAATGTCCGCCGCCGCGATGGACACCGCCGAGCCGTAGGAGCCCAGCACGATGGAGCATCCCGCCGAAACGAGGGACTGCGCCGCCGTGGGGGCCTTGTCGGTGGAGGACTGGTTGTCCACGATCACCAGTTCCACCTTGTATTCGCCGTCCGACAGCTTGACCGTGGGCGCGACAAAGTTCGCGTATTCCACGCCCAGCGTCTCCTGTTTTCCGCCCGCGCCGTTGTCGCCGGAAGCGGGTTCGTACACGCCCACCTTGATGACGCCTTTATACTCGCCTTGGGCCAGCGCCAGCGTCGGAACCAGAAGGGAGAGTACCGTCAATAGAGCCAACAGCTTTTTCATTTGCACATCCTCCTTCAAATGGATGATGCGATTATACACGCCCAAAGCGGAATTTGCAATATATATTCATCAAATATGCAATTTCTCGGTTCCTTTGGCCGAAAAAACAGGATAAATACATTAAAATGCAAGATAGGAACAAAATCTTGGTTTCTCTTACAGCCCTCTCGCCTTCGTTTCCAATAAAATTTCGCTTCTTTTCCGCTATCCGTGCTACACTGTCAAAATAAATGGAACCGATCCGATCAGCCGTCCCGTCTATACAGGTGAAAGGAGGTGAGCAGATGGATTTTGCAGAGGTACCATGCAAAGTCCGGGAAGAGGAAATCGCCCGCATCATGGCGCAGTATGGACGGGTTCTGAAACGCATGTGCTGTCTGTACTTAAAGGACGCCGCGCTATGTGGCTGTCCGAATGGATGCCCGAACGGGCGAGCTCACCGAGCCGCCCCTCGTCGTCCTGCCCAAGGAGGGGGACGAAACAAAGGCATTGGAGCTGATACGATAGCCCCGATGTCCTTGGCTCGCAGGCTTTTTGGGCGCGCCGGCCTTGCGGCTTAGCCCCCCGCCGCCTTTTTCATCAGCCGCGGAATGGGCAGGTGCTGGGGGCATACCTTTTCGCATTGGCGGCAGGCGATGCAGTCCCGCGGCCGCCCCTGTTCGGGGCGGTACACGGGCGGGACGGCGCTTTCGCCGCGCAGGCGCTCGTTCATGAAGCGGAACACCGAAGGGATGGGGATCTGTTTGGGGCATTCGCTCAGGCAGTAGCCGCACTGTGTGCAGGCGATGGCGCCTTCTCCGCGCAGGATGGCGGTGACTTTTTGGATGGTTTCCCTCTCTTCTTCGCTCAGCGGCTGCACGCTCGTCATGGTGCGGATGTTGTCCTTCATCTGCTCCATGTCGCTCATGCCGCTTAAAATCATGGGCACATGGTCAAAGCCCGCCGCGTAGCGCAGGGCGAAGCCGGCGCGGCTTTGACCCGCAGCGTCCAATAGCTCCGCCGCGTTGGCGGGAAGGTTCACCAGACGGCCGCCCTTGACCGGCTCCATCACAATGACGGGTTTTCCGTGTTTCCGGCAGACCTCGTAGGCCCTCCGGCTTTGCACCCGCTCGTCTTCCATGTCCAGATAGTTGAATTGCAGCTGCACGGCCTCCGTTTCGGGGTGGTCGGTGAGTATCCTGTCCAGCATTTCGGGCGAATCGTGGAAGGAAAAGCCAAGGTGTTTGATCAGCCCCTCCTCTTTGAGCTTAAGCGCCGTTTCAAAGGCGCGGCAGGCCTCAAAATGCGCGTAGTTGTCTTTGACCAGCGAGTGCATGAGGTAGAGGTCGAAGTATTCGACGCCGCAGGCTTCAAGCTGCCTGCGGAAAAGGGGCAGGATATCCTCCCGCGTTTTAAAATAGGGGGACGAGAGCTTGTTGGCCAGCACAAAGCTTTCGCGCGGGTAGCGCCTGGCCACACAGTCGCGCACCGCCCATTCGCTCATGCCGTCCAGATAGCCGTGGGCCGTGTCAAAATAGCGGAAACCGGCCGTTAAAAAGATGTCGGTCATGCGGCATACCTGTTCGATATCCACCTGTTGCTTGCCGTCCTTTTCGATCATCGGCAGGCGCATCATGCCAAAGCCGAACCGTTTTGCGCCGAAAAAAGATGATGAATCCATGTACGCTTTCCTCCTTGGAACAGTATTCGGTTTGAATATAGGCAGGATGGGCGGGGTTAGTCAATCCTCTTTTTGCTGCCCGACCAGCTTAAAGCAGTCCGCGCTGACAAAGCCGTCCTCAAAATCGCCGCGCACGTGAACAAAGCCGTTCTCTTCCGAAAGCCTTTCCGCCTGCGTGCCGGGCGGCAGCAGGGCAAGAACGGGGCCGTCCGCGCCGGCGCTTTTGTACAGCGGGGTTTCCCGCACCATCAGCCCCAGGGCGCGATCGTCGCCCGTGTTTTCGCGCCGGAGCGCGCAGTCGGCCAGCGGGACGAAGCAGGAAAAATACGAGTCGTCGTCAAGCACAAATTCGATATTGGCATAGGCGCCCTCCTGCCCGTAAAAGGACGTATCGGTGCTGTTGAGCTCGGCTGCGGGCTTGCCGTAAGCGGGCAGGGGCGTGCGGTACGGCTCGGGAAAGGTGAGGGCATCGGGGGAATCCGGGCGGGCGTCGCACAGGGAAAACAGCGCTTCCGGCGCGGTGCGGGCGACGGCCTCGGCCTTTACATAGCCTATCTTTTGTCCGCGCGGGCCCTTGATGCCCATCAGGCTGAGCAGCGGATCGCGCGCGAAAAACTCGATGGCGTACCAGCCCGTTCTTTCGGGGCGCATTTCGTAAAGGTCAGCGGGAATCAGGGCCATCAGCGCGCTGTCCGTGTCCGGCCTTGAGTAAACGGCGATGGGCGCGCCCGGCGCGGCGGGCATCAGGCGGGCGCGGTCGGTAAAGGCGTGTTTGCCGGGTTCTTGCACCGGCCGCCGCTCGACGGTAACGCCGTTATCCCCCTCAAAGCCCGCGCTTTTCAGCAGCGGGCAGTTATCGAAGACGTCTTCGCCGGTCTGTGCATGGGGCGGCAGGGACACGCGGGACAGGCTGACGCAGTCGGAAAACGCCCAGTCGCCAACGCTGCGCACCGTCAGCGGCACGGAAACGGAGGCCAGCCGCCCGCAGGCGGCAAAGGCGCTCCTGCCGATGGCTTGAAGCCCCAAGGGCAGCGATATGCTTTGCAGCCAGCGGTTTCCGCAAAAGGCGATGTCGGCGATGGCCCTGACGCCCTTTGGCACATCAAAATGCGCATCGGCTTTCATGTTGGGGTACATAAGCAGCGTCCGCATATCCTTTGTGTACAGCACGCCGTCCTTTGCCGTGAGAAAGGGATTGTTCTCATCCACCGAAAAGGCGGTAAAATCGGTCCGATCGCCGCAGGAAGCGGACAGCGTTTGAAAACTTGCGGGCAAATGGAGCGTGCCGACGGTGCAGCCGACAAAGGCGCAGTCGCCAAACGTTTCCACCCCTTCGGGGATGGACAGCTCTTTTAATGCAAGAAAAAGAAAGCTTTCTGAGCCTACCTCGCGCAGGGTGGAGGGCAGCACGATGCGGCGGCAGGGCGGCAGGTCTTCGCCGTTCAGCCATCTCCATGACGCCGGGCTGTCCGCGCCCAAAGCCGTAACGCCCTCGTGGACGGTCAGCGTCCGGCCGTCCATGGTGTAAATGGACGCTTCTTCGCTTTCTTCCCCGGCCGCGCAGGCGGAAAAAGGCGCCGTGCAAAGGCACAGCAGCAGGCAAAGGGCCAAAGCGCGCAGTGTGTTCATCCTTGCTCCCTCCGTTTTGCGTGATCTCTATGGATACTATACGGCAAGGCGGCATAAAAGTACACAATGAAGGGCAATCAGGCCGATATTTTACACCGTCTGGCGGCGTGAAGCGGGACCGGGCCGTCGCGGTTTTGTTGCGCTTTCAACGTTTCCTTGGTATAATCAACGCATCATGAACCAAAGGAGCGTGGTTTTCCCTTATGGATGACCCTGCGGGCAGCGGTCTTGCGTCCTCATTGCTGATGATCCTGCTGCTGACTCTTCTGAACGCACTGTTAGCCGGGGCCGAAATGGCCTTCGTGTCGCTGAACCCGGGAAAAATCAAACGGCTGGCCGATGCGGGCGATCAGAAGGCCCGCCGCGTGCAGAAGCTATTAAAGGATTCCGATTCCTTCCTTTCGGCCATCCAGGTGGGCATCACGCTGGGCGGCTTTTTTAACTCCGCTTCGGCGTCGCAGGCCTTTGTAAGCCGCCTTGCGCCCGTGTTCGGCATGGGCAAGGGGGCGGAAACGGCGGCCACCTTTGTGGTCACGGTGGCCATTTCCTATATTACGCTGGTGCTGGGCGAGCTGTACCCCAAGCAGCTGGCCCTGCAGGTGCCCGAGGGCTACGCCCGCCATGTGTCGGGGCTGATTTCCGCGCTGCGCACGCTGTTTATGCCGTTTATCTGGCTGCTGAACATATCGACGGGCATCCTCAAAAAGCTGACGCCCATTGATTTTACCAAGAAAGAAGAAAAGCTGACGCGCAGCGAAATGAAGGCGCTCTTAAACTCCAGCCGCAACGACGGCGCCATCGACGCGGAGGAATTCAACATGATGCGCGGCGTGCTGTCGCTGGATTCGCGCCTGGTGACGGAAATCATGGTGCCGCGCGTGGACGCCGTGATGCTGGACGTGGGCGACGGGCAGGAGGAAAACCTCAACAGGCTATTGATGCAGAAGCACTCGCGCGTGCCGCTGTATGACGACGATAAGGACAACATCATCGGCATCCTTCACTTAAAAGACATTCTGCTCCAGCGCGAAAAGCTGCGCAGCGGGAAAACGACGCTGCGCGAGGTGGCGCGCCCGGCGCTGTTTATCCCGGAAACGCTGACGACGGACGAGCTGCTGATCAAGTTCCGCAACGCAAAGCAGCAATTGGCCATCATCGTGGACGAGTTTGGCGGCGTGGAGGGGCTGGTGACGCTGGAAGATCTGATGGCCGAGATCGTCGGCGACATTGTGGACGAGTACGGCCACGGCAGCGACGACATCAAAAAATTAAGCGACAGCGAGTACCTGTTAAAGGGCGCGACGCCGCTTTCCGACATCAACCGGGCCTTTGAAACCGATATCGAATCGGAGGATGCCGACACCATTGCGGGCTTGATCATCGAGCGGCTTGGGTATATTCCCAAAGAGCGCGGGGAGGAAAAGGTGCGCTGCGGCCGCTTTGTCTTTACCGTGGACAAGGCCACGCCGACCCGCGTTGAAACCGTAAAAATGACCATAGAACAAGCGTAGGGGGACAGCGATGCAGATCATCAAGCGTACAGGCCTTCTGGCGGCGTACGACCGCGACAAGATCAAGCGCGCGATGCGCAGGGCCTTTGAAGAGGGCCTTGGCAGCGCGTGCGACGAAGCCGTTCTGGAGGAAATGACAGGGGACGTGGAAGCGTCCGTGCTGGCAAACGACACGCCCACCGTGGAAAACATACAGGATACGGTGGAAAAGGTGCTGATGCGCCGCGGCTTTTTTGACGCGGCCAAGGCCTACATCCTCTACCGCGAAAAGCGCACGGTGCTGCGCAGGCAGCGCGAAAAAATCACCGTGCTGTTCCCAAGCATTCCCGAAGTAGGCCGGGCGCTCAGCGGCATCCAGCGCGATTTCGGCGGCGAAGCCTGCCCGCTGGACATGCTGTGGCAGAAGCTGATCTCTTTCCAGAAGGAGGGCATGGACGAAGAGGAGCTGCTGCGCGTCCTCATCAGGGCGGCGGCCGAGCTGACCACCAAGGAAGCGCCCAAGTGGGAGATGGCGGCGGCGCGCCTGCTGATGATCTCCTTTCAGCGCGACATGGACAAGCGCCTGCGCAGCCTTGCGCTGACCGATTTTTACGGCAAGCTGAAGTACCTGACGGACGAAGGCCTGTACGGCGGCTACATCCTTGAGCACTATGCCCGCGAGGATGTGGCCGCCTGCGAGCAGATGCTGGACGAAAGCCGCAACGACCTGTTTACCTATTCGGGGCTGGAGCTGATGCTCAAGCGCTACGTGATCCACGACCGGCGCGGCGGCGCGCTGGAAACGCCGCAGGAAATGTTCATGGGCGTTGCCATGCACCTTGCGATGAAGGAAAAGAAGGACCGCCTGCTGCACGTCAAGGCCTTCTACGATATTTTGTCCAAGATGCAGGTGACGATGGCGACGCCCACCCTGTCGAATGCGCGCAAGCCCTATCACCAGCTTTCCTCCTGCTTTATCGACACCGTGCCCGATTCGCTGGACGGCATCTACCGCAGCGTGGACAATTTTGCCCGCGTGTCCAAACTGGGCGGCGGCATGGGCCTGTACTTTGGCAAGGTGCGCGCTACCGGCAGCGCGATCAGGGGCTTTGAGGGTGCGGCGGGCGGCGTGATCCGCTGGATCCGCCTGGTCAACGATACCGCTGTGGCGGTGGACCAATTGGGCATGCGGCAGGGCGCGGTGGCCGTCTATCTGGACGCCTGGCATAAAGACCTGCCCGAATTCCTCAGCCTTCGCACCAACAACGGCGACGACCGCATGAAGGCGCACGACGTGTTCCCCGCCGTCTGTTACCCGGACTATTTCTGGCAGCAGGCCCGGGACAATCTGGAAGGGGACTGGTATCTGATGTGCCCGCACGAGGTATGGCGGGTGAAGGGCTACCATCTGGAGGATTCCTTCGGCGACGAGTGGACGAAAAAGTACCTCGACTGCGTGCAGGACGCGCGCATCGCCAAGCGCGCCCTGCCCATCAAGGAGGTGGTGCGGCTGGTGCTGAAATCGCTCGTCGAAACGGGCACGCCCTTTGCCTTCAACCGCGATACCGTCAACCGCTTAAACCCCAATCCCCACAAGGGCATCATCTACTGCAGCAATCTGTGTACGGAAATCGCCCAGAACA
>CAZFUT010000046.1:0-21362 GCA_964522425.1 uncultured Oscillospiraceae bacterium | reverse complement strand
TCCTTTTGGTTACATAAATGTAATATATGACATTATTTCGTAATATAAGCGATGGACCTGAAAGGAGGGCAGGGGCTAAAGAAAGAATATAAACAAATAAGTAGTGCTTCCTGCTTTGTATGGAGTAACTTCTGTGGATTGTAGTTCATTATATAGTATATCTTACGGATTAATCCTCGATCCCATATTATAGACATTATCTATTTTGTCTATTTGAGCTTGGAAAGTAAAAATTTGAGCTTGGAAAGTAAAAATCTTGTTGACAATATGAATAAACTGTGATATTGTAAATACAGGAACTTAGTTAGATAAGTTAACAAAGTAATGAGCGGCACCGAATTATTTATCATATGAGGGCTGAGAAATGAGAAAAAAGAAAAAAGGGATTAAACTGGGTCAGATGGGTGGACTGCTCATTCTTGCAGTTATTATTTGTGTATTTTTTACGCTGTCCACAAAAGGCCTATTGCTGAGCTTCGCAAACATCAAAAACATCCTTGTATCTGCTTCCTTCAACGGCATCATTGGGATTGGGATGACATTTGTCTTGATTACCGGCGGCATTGACTTGTCCGTGACAGGCAATGTCATCATGACATCCCTGTTTATCGGGAGTATGATGCTGGCCGGCATGCCGTGGCTGTTCTGTTTGGTCGCAGCTATTCTGATAGGATCCGTCGTAGGACTTTTGAACGGTATTTCCGTAGGGCGTTTCGGGATGGTAGCTTTTGTGGTGACCATGGCGATGAACAATATCACCTCTGGCATCGGCAAACTCTATACAGGCGGTCTGACTCAGTATGGCTTCCCATCGGTTCACGCGATGATCTGTAAATCCCTGTTCGGTGTGCTCCCTGGTCCGGTGCTTCTCATGGCGGCGGTCGCTATTACCGCATACGTTATTCTGAAGTTTAGCAGCTACGGGCGGGAGTTGTACTTGGTAGGGGGCAACCCGGCAGCCAGCTGGATGTCGGGCATCAACAACAAAAAGGTGGTAGTGATTGCCTATGTCATTTCCGGCTTCCTGTGCGGAATCGGCGCAATCCTGATGACATCAAAGCTGATGAGCGCTTCATCCAATATGGTGACCTCCGTGGAAATGGATGCCATTGCCGCAGCGGTACTGGGGGGCACCAGCTTGGCAGGCGGTGTGGGCAATGTGAGCGGCACCATTCTTGGTGCCATTACCATCGCAATGATTGCAAACGGTCTAAACCTGATGAACGTATCGCCGTTCGCACAACAGGTGGTAAAGGGCGTGATCATCTTCGCGGTTGTGGCTATCGATGCGTTCCAGAAAGCCAGGCGCAACAAGAATTAAGTAGATACCTTACCGCTTTGGGAAGCGGTGGAATAAAAAGAAAGAAGGCGAACGGAAAAATGAAAAAAGTGATGTCATTCCTGTTGGCAGTGGCGATGATCTGCGGCCTGTCCATGACGGCTTTCGCTGCGGATCCAGAACCGGTTTCGGAACTCCTCGCTGGAAAGAAAGTGATCTATGTCTGCAACAACGTAAACGATGACTGGGGAATCATCACTACCGAGTATTTGAAGGCATTGGTGGAAGGCGCAGGCGGTGAGTGTACTATTTATAATGCGCAGGGTGATTCCAACATGCAGTCCCAGATGGTGGACGACTCTATTATTGCCAAACCGGATGTACTGGTAGTGAAGCCCATTGACCAGGCTGCTCTGATTCCATCTCTGCAGAGAGCGAATGAAGCGGGAATCCCGATCATCACCATCGACATGGGGCTGATTGAAGGCGCGGACGTGGATATTCTGTGCACCATTCAGACCCGTCAGGAGTCCTTGGGCGGCGTTAACGCGCAGTTTGTGGTAGACAAAGCGAAAGCAACCGGCGTAAAGGCCAAAATTATTACTGTTCTTGGTGATATGTCCTCCGATATTGCCCAAAAGCGTCAGAAAGGCTTTAACGAAGTAATCGAAGCCAACGCAGAATATGCAGAAGTCTTAGCGGAAACCGAGGCAAAATGGGATGCTTCCCAAGCGTACACTGCCGTGAAGGATATGATGACCGCTCATCCGGAAGCCAACACCGTGTTCTGCTCTGCCGACGGTATGGGCATCGGCGCTGTACAGGCGCTGGCCGACATGGGTCTGACCGCAAAGGTCGGTGAAGAAGGCCATATCACCTTCGTCTGTATCGACGGAGATCCCAACGGCTGCAAGAGTGTTGCAGATGGCATCATCGATCAGGAAGCTGAGCACAACGCAGCCCTGCATTCCGACATCGCCTTCAAAGTGATCGTAGACTATCTGCATGGGTATGACGTTCCGAGCAGCGTGCTGTTCGAAACTACTCCCCGGAATATCGATAACATTTCTGAAGCTTGGGGTAACCTGGATGTAGCGAATGTGGCCAACTGGGGCTGGACCGATCAGGACAAATATGTTCTGAAGACCCCTTACAAAGAATAAAACATCTCTGGTAAAGCAAATTTGGTAACATATAGTCATATTACGGCAATGCTGCCCTTTACGGGCGGCATTGCCCATAAAGAGATACGGGAAACGGCAGTGAGTAACGAAACGGACGGTGGAATGAATATGGCAGAACCAATTCTGGAAGCCAGGAATATCTGTAAAAGTTTTGGCAGCAACAACGTGTTGGAGGATGTCTCGGTGAAATTCTACCCCGGACAAGTCTATTCTTTGCTGGGCGTGAACGGGGCAGGAAAATCGACGCTTGTAAAAATCCTGCAAGGAATTCATAAACAGGATCAAGGAGAGATTTTCATGAACGGGCAGCGGGTGGAATATAAAAGTCCCGCGGATGCCCTGAAAATGGGGATTTCCATGGTTTTCCAGGAACTGAACGTTTTCCAGGAAGTATCGGTAGCGGAGAATATCCTCGGCAGGAATCGGATCAAGAAAAACGGATTCATTGACTGGAAAGCATCCAGAAAAGCGGTGCGTGAACATCTGGATGAATTGGGAATCGCGATCGATGAAAATGTAAAGGTCAAGAAACTGACACTGGCCAATCAGCAACTGGTGGAAATCGCCAGATGCGTTTATGAAAAGCCAAAGGTTATTTTTCTGGATGAACCCTCTTCCAGCCTCTCCAGAACGGAAGAGCAGATTCTCTATCGTTTGATCCGTAGGTTGAGGGATGGAGGAATCTGCGTGGTTCTGATTACCCACAAAATGGAAGAGGTATTCCAGCTCAGTGACTATATTTCCGTACTGCGTGACGGACATGTGACCGCCAGCGGTCCGGTTAAGGATTTTACGCTCGAAAGCATTACCGAATACATGCTCGGCAAGACAGTGGATATTTTCAAGAAATCTCAGGTGACCAACGGAAACCACGACAAGATCCTGCTGGAGGTGGAGCACCTGAGCATGCCAAGAAGATTCCACGATGTTTGTTTCAAGCTCTATGAAGGGGAAATCCTGGCTTTTGCGGGACTTGTGGGCTCTGGGAAAAGCGATCTGGCAAGAACGATATTCGGCGTGAACGGAGCAGGATATGAGGGAAGCATCCGCCTTTTGAACGAGGAAATCAAAGCAGCAAGTCCTCATACGGTTTCCGATCTGGGAATCGGTTATTTGCCCATTTCCCGGAAGACGGAGGGGATATTCACCAACTTTGATGCCAAGGGGAATATTTCCTCCGCCATGCTTTCCCGCATAGGTTTTTTTCTGAACAGTTTGGAAGAGGCGAAAAATGCCGCGGGCATAATGGAGGAATTCAATATCCAGCCTCGGGACGTGGATTTGAATATTGTAAATTTCAGCGGCGGGAACCAACAAAAACTGGTACTTTCCAGGTGGATCGCAGCCCAAAAGAAGGTCGTGCTGCTGGATGAACCGACCAGAGGTGTGGATGTGGGCTCCAAGCAGGAGATTTACGACAACTTAAAGAGGCTGGCTGCTCAGGGGATCGGGATCGTGATCTTCTCATCTGAAACGAATGAGTTGCTCAGTGCGTCTGACCGCATCATCATCATGCGGGACGGTGCCGTTGTGATAGAACTGGTTACGGCTCAAACAAGTGCTGAAGAAATTTTGAAGTATACTATTGCGGGCAGTGTGGCCTGACTTCAAAAGAATGTTTCGCATAGAGGCTTTTCACGGGATAGGAAGGGGAAAAGAAAATGGCTAATGATTTCGTATACTATAATCCTACCAAGGTGGTTTTCGGCCAAGATACAGTAAGAAAAGTTGGTAAGCTGATCAAGAGCTTCGGCGGTAGCCGGGTTCTGATTCATTTCGGAGGGAAAAGCGCTCTGGAATCCGGGCTGATTGATCAGGTAAAGGGAATTCTGGACCAGGAGGGTCTGTTCTATGTAGAGATGGGCGGCGTGGTGCCCAACCCGCGTCTATCCCTTATTTACAAAGGAATCGAGATTTGTCGTCAGAACAACGTGGACTTTATCCTGGCAGTCGGCGGCGGCAGCGTAATCGATTCTTCCAAAGCCATCGGATATGGACTGGCCAACGAAGGCGATGTATGGGATCTGTTCCGGCACGTAAAGACGGCTTCAGGCTGCGCTCCCATCGGCAGCATTCTGACAATCGCCGCTGCCGGCAGCGAAACCAGCAACGGCTGCGTGATCACCAAAGAGGATGAAGGAAGGAAGCGAGCTTATGATGATGACCTTTCTCGCCCGAAATTCGCCGTGATGGATCCTTCGCTAACTCTAACATTATCGGATTATCAGACGGCAGCCGGCTGCACGGATATCATGATGCATACCATGGAGCGTTATTTTACGCAAGGAGAGACCCTGGAGATCACGGATGGAATCGCGGAAGCTGTTATGCGCACCGTAATGGCGAATGCGCAGATCCTGCATGAAGATCCGCAGAATTACAGCGCCCGGGAAGAAGTGATGTGGACTGGCAGCCTTGCCCACAACAGCTTGACGGGCTGCGGCAGCAGTGGAGGCGATTTTTCTTGCCATATGATTGAGCATGAGCTTGGAGGTATGTTCGATGTGACGCATGGGGCGGGACTTGCAGCTCTATGGCCGACCTGGGCGCGCTACTGCTTGGATGAGTGCCGGGCGCGCTTTAACAGGTTTGCAAGAAATGTGATGGGAGTTGCCGGTATTGCGAATGACCGGGAAGCAGCGTTGGAAGGCATCCGTCGGATGGAGGATTTCTATCATCGGATCGGAATGCCCGTCAACCTAAAGGAACTGGGAATAGAGCTGACGGACGAGCAGATTCTCGAGCTGGCGGAAGAAACTATGAAAGCTGCTGGCGGCCAGCAGGGATCCGCGAAGGTGCTTCATGCAGAGGACGTAGTCATCATTCTGAATAGGGCGAGGGGATTCTAAAACATGAAAAAACTGGGTTTTGGCCTAATGCGCCTTCCGTATTATTCGGATGGTAGCCGGAAGGATGAGATCGACCAGAAGCAGACGAATGAACTGATCGATGTTTTCCTGAAACGAGGCTTTACGTATTTTGATACAGCGTACATTTACGGAGACGGAAAGAGTGAATGCGCCTTCCGTCAGGCTGTCGTGAACCGGTATCCTCGGGACAGTTATACCATAACAGACAAGATCCCTATGATGAATGTGGAAAAAGACGGGGATATGGAAGCGTCGGTAAAGATCATACTGGACCGTCTTGGAGTGGACTTCTTAGATTATCTGTGGTTACATGCCTTAAGCGGGCCGAACTGGGAAAAAGCGAAAAAGTTTCATTCCTTTGAATACCTGTGCGAACTGAAACAGCAGGGGGTTACCCGGCATATTGGTTTTTCCTTCCACGGGCAGCCGGAACTGCTGGATGAGATTCTGACAGCGCATCCGGAGACAGAGTATGTGCAGCTGCAAATCAACTATCTGGACTGGGAGGATCCGATCATCCGGGCCCGCGCGTGTTATGAAGTCTGTGAAAAGCATGGAAAACCAGTGATCGTGATGGAACCTGTCAAGGGCGGCGTGCTGGCGGACATACCGGAGGAAGCGGCGGCAAAACTTGCGGCACTGAACCCGGACCGCTCCGCAGCCAGCTGGGCGATCCGGTTCGCGGCATCTCTCCCGAATGTCTGCATGGTGCTTTCCGGGATGAGTAATATGGAACAGGTTCTGGACAATACATCCTTTATGGCAGATTTCTGCCCGTTGACGGAACAGGAAAAAGCGGTGCTGGCGGAAGTGGCAGAGATCATCCGGAGAAATATTGCCATTCCCTGCACGGCATGCCGATACTGCATCGGTGTATGTCCGATGGATATTGCCATACCGGATTATTTCGGAGTATACAATACGCATCATCGCTTTGGCGCCGGTTCGATCAGTGATGTGATCAACTATTACGGATATGTCAAACAGCAGCATGGAAAACCAGACGATTGCGTAGAATGCGGCGCTTGCGAAGACAGGTGCCCGCAGCGTCTTCCGATCCGGAAATATTTGAAAGAACTCCATCGGGTCCTCGGATAAAGACTGAGGAAAAAGTACCGGTTCAGACTCGTGATTTTGCAAACCTGAGTGATACTTTTGCCGTAAGTCTGAGTGATACTTTTGCCGTAAGTCCGGGTTGAAAAGAGATTCTGCCTGTGTCATAATGGTGCTGCAGATTTCAGATAAGAGAGAAGAACGTTATGACATACAACAAGGAGTTATTGGCTCGGACAAATCGTATGATCGTCCTGAAAATGATCCAGGATCAAGGGCCGATCAACAAATCCGAAATTGCTAAGCGGGCGGGTCTGAGTATTCCGACCGTTATGAAGATTACGGAACACTTTGAGAAGGAAGGCCTGATCCGAACCATTGGTAAGGGAGAATCCACGGGTGGAAAGAGGCCGGATCTTCTCGAATTCAATTCGGATGCTTATTATGTGATAGGGGTGGATATCGGTCGCAGGCAGGTAAAAGCCATACTAATGGATTTGAATGCCAACGCGCTGGAAAAAAGCTCCTGTCCCGTTCTGGAAGATCATGTGGAAATCCCGGATATATTTGTCCGGGACGTAGTAGAGCAGATCAACAGGCTGATCACGGGAGGCGGTGTGCCGCAGGATAAGATTATGGGGATCGGTGTCGGAATGCCGGGTATTATTGACCATACCCAAGGTTATGTGCGGTTCTCCCCGGATTTTAACTGGACAGATGTTTCGCTGATCGGACTGCTACGTGATCATCTTCCTTACCGGATAATGGTGGAAAATGCCAACCGGGCCCTGGCTCTGGGAGAATATAGCTATGGCGCCGGAAAAGGTGCTACCCATATGTTCTGCATCAACCTGGGCCATGGGATCGGGGGGGCGATCATCAACCACGGGGAGCTGTCTCACGGAGCCTGCGGAAGCAGCGGTGAATTCGGCCATATGGTGATGGATCCCGCAGGACCGCTGTGCGACTGTGGAAATTATGGCTGTCTGGAAGCCATTGCTTCCGGAAATGCCATTGCCAAAAGAGCTGCTGCGGAAATCGCGGCCAGCCGGGATACGGCATTGGCCAAATGTGTTACCAGAATAGAAGCGGAAAACGTGTTTAAGGCGGCCAAAGAGGAAGACCCTGTAAGCCGGGAGATCGTGAAAGAGTGCATTTCCACCCTGGGATTTGCCATTGCCAGTGTCATCAACCTGCTGGATCCGGATGTGATCGTAATCGCGGGCGGCATTTCTAAATCTTGGGACTGTTACCGGGATCTTCTTCTGGATGCTGTCCGTCAGCATAAAATGAAGTATTCCGGCGAAAAAGCCAGGATCGTGCTCAATAAACTGGGAGATTACGGGCCGGCTATCGGTGCGGCCGCCCTGCTGGTACAAACCTTCATCAACAACGGCGGGGAACTATAAAAAAACCACGCCTGTGATAAGGACTCTTGCATCGATTAGGAGCAGGAGTCCTTGTTGCTGATCTCTGCTTGCGATTCCAAGCTGATTGCCAATAGAAAAAGAGAGAGTTACTTCCACCGTGACCGGTTTTCTTATGCTATGTCCCAGAAAGTAAAAGTGTCATTTCATCGTTACTTTGTGCAGTCCTCAAAACGGAAACCTTCGTGCACCATTGTTCTGCTTGGGGTTTCCAAATGCGTTGTTGGACACACCCGAAAAACGTTTTGTATGTATTAATGAACAAATTCTGTGGTATAACATACATACCTTGCAAAAGGAGGGAAGAGCATGAAGAAAGCATGGATGCCGCTGCTACTGATACCGCTGCTGGGCGCGCTATCGATCTATATGGGACATACGGAGGAGAAAACCATGGATACACAAAGCAAACAGGCCTATGCAAAGCCGGACGACGCGACGCTTCAACAAAAGCTGACCAAAGAACAGTATGAGGTGACGCAGAAGGCGGGCACCGAGCGCCCCTTTACCGGGGCATATTGGAACACCTTTGAAAAGGGCATCTATGTGGACATCGTGACGGGCGAACCGCTGTTTACCTCTATGGACAAGTATTTGAGCAGCTGCGGCTGGCCCAGCTTTTCCGCGCCCATCGACAAGGAAAACATACGCTATCTGCAAGACCTGACGCACGGCATGACGCGCACCGAGGTGCGCAGCAAGGGAGGCGATTCGCACCTTGGCCATGTGTTTGAAAACGACCCCGAAAGCCCCAACGGTGTGCGATACTGCATCAACAGCGCCTCTTTGAAGTTTATTCCCTACGAGGAGATGGAGCAGCAGGGCTACGGGCAGTGGCTGTACCTGTTTGACGAAAAGGAAGAGGGGACGGGCGGCCGATGACCGCTCGCTTTCCCCCTGATGCCGCCCTCCGCATGCTCTGCCCGTGCGGAGGGCTATTTGCAAGAATATGCAGCGTGCCGGAATATAAAACATAACCGGTACAGGGATTTGCTCGACACGGCAGGGCGGCGATGATAGAATATGCATGTCGGGTAAATAGAGAATAACCCGATACGAACATTTCAAGGCCGCGATACAGGAGTGCAGCATGAACAGATACATTGCCGGACGCTTTCAAAGCCTCCATGCCGGGCTTTCTTTGGATACAGGAGCCCTACGCCGTTACCGCGATGTGATTGATCTGAGCATCGGGGACACCGACTTTACCACCGACCGGCGCATCATCGACGCCGCGTTTGCGGACGCGGCCAATGGCTATACCCATTACGGCGATCCGAAGGGCGATCCCGAACTGATCGATGCCCTCTGCCGGGCGTGGCAGGAGGATTTCGGGCAGGCGGTGGACAAAAATGAGGTGCTGATTACCGCGTCCAGCTGCATGGGCATGGCGCAGGTGCTGTTTTCCATCCTGAACCCTGGGGACGAGGTGCTGGTGTTCGGCCCCTACTTTGCGGTGTACCGGCAGCAGATCGAGCTGGCGGGCGGCAAGGCGGTGGAAATCGTAACGCGGGAAAGCGAAGCGTACTGCCCGCAAAAGCGGGATGTGCTGGCCGCCATCACGGAGCGCACGCGCGCCATGATCGTCAACACGCCCGCTAACCCGACGGGCGCTGCCTACCCCATGGAAACGCTGGCCATGCTGGCCGGTATCGCGGAAAAACAGGATCTGTTGGTGATTGCCGATGAAATATATACGCGCTATCTGTTTGACGGTCCTTTTATCCCGCTGCGCACATTGCCCGGCATGAAGGACAGAACGGTTACGCTGAACAGCTTTTCCAAAAACTTTATGATGACGGGGTGGCGCGTCGGCTGCATCATCGCGCATCCCGAACTGATTGCCGTGTTTCAACATGTGAACGGCGGCTTTACCTATACCGCGCCCTCCGTATCCCAGCGCGCGGCGCTGAAAGCGCTGTCCATCCGGCAGGATATCGCCGACCGATATGTTTCCATCTACAAAGAAAGGGTGCTGTACGCCGCGAACTTGCTGCAAAAGCTGCCGTACCTGACGCTCTTTAAGCCCCGGGGGACTTTTTACCTCTTCCCCGGCATAGCGAAAACCGGCATGGAGGAGGGGGCGTTCTGCCGCCTGCTGCTTGAAAAAGCGCACATTCTGGTGTCGCCGGGCAGTGCGTTTGGCAGCGCGGGCCGGGGGCACTTCCGAATCGCCTGCACTGTGCCGCGGGAAACGCTGCGCGCAGCGATGGAGCGGATGAAAGCGCTATCCCGTATATTCGCTAGAAATGTATAAATATTCTAAATCGAGAAAAACTATTAAAATAGCACTTGACAAGGTGGGCGGAATATGTATAATAATGCGCATGACCTGATTTTAATGCGTTGGAGGAAACGGGAATGAAAAAGGTTTACGCGCTGATTCTTGCTCTTTGTATGGTAATGTCGGTATGCTCGGTATCCGCGGAGACGATGGTGGAAAAGATCAAGGCGGCCGGCAAGCTGGTCGTCGGCACCGAAGCCACCTATCCGCCCTATGAGTATGTGGACGACAGCGGCAAATTTGCCGGCTGCGATATCTGGCTGGCAGGCAAGCTGGCCGAGGCATTGGGCGTCGAACTGGAAGTGCAGGATATGGCCTTTGACGGCATCATCCCCGCGGTACAGTCCGGCATGGTGGATATCGGCATCGCCGCCTTCACCATCACGCCCGAACGCCAGCAGGTGATCGATTTTTCCCATCAGTACGAATTAAGCCAGCAGCTGCTAATTGTGAAGGCGGGCAGCGGCAGCCAGTATGCCACCAAGGAAACGCTGGCCGGTAAAAAGGTGGGCGCGCAGCTGGGCAGCCTGCAATCCCAATTGATCGAAAACGCGCTGCCGGAAAGCGAACTGTTTGAACTGGCCAAGTACCCCGACCTTGCGCTGGAAACCAGGAACGGCAACATCGCGGGCTTTGTGGTGGACGCGGCGGTGGGCGAATCCATGGTGGCGGAGAGCAACGGCGCTTTGGAAGCGGCTGCCTTTGCCTTCTCCGCTGAGGAAGCCTCCTTCGGCAAGGCCTGCGTGATCGCCAAGGGCAATCAGGACTTTGTGGACGCCGTGAACATGGTCATCGATCAGGCGGTGGCGGACGGCAGCTATCAGGCAGCCTACGACGCGGCGGTCGCCGCGACGGGCAAGAGCGAGTAACAAAAACCATCATCACAGTCAACGAAAGCCGGAGAGCCCGAGGCTTCCGGCTTTCGGCATGACATGGACGGAGGGAACGGATGGCCTTTCAAAACGTATGGACCACGCTGAGCAAATACAGCGGGATGTTTTTGATTGGCGTGCAGAACACGCTGATACTGGCCTTTTTTTCAGTCTGCTTCGGCACGGTGCTGGGCACCCTGATGGCCATGGCGCGCCTGAGCCGCATTAAGCCCCTTAAGTGGTTCGCTACCGCCTATATCGAGTTTGTGCGCGGCACGCCGCTATTGGTGCAGCTGATGTTTATTTTTTACGGCCTGCCCATGCTGGGCCTTACCTTCCCGGAGGTGCCGTTTATCCCCAACTTCCAGCGCTTCGCCGCGGGCGTTGTGGCGATGAGCATGAACTCCTGCGCCTATGTGGCCGAGATCATCCGCTCGGGCATACAGGCGGTCGATGTGGGGCAGATGGAGGCGGCGCGCAGCCTGGGCTTCAAAAAAAGCCAGTCGATGGCCATGGTCATCCTGCCGCAGGCGGTACGCAACATCCTGCCCGCCCTTGGCAACGAGTTTGTGACGGTGATCAAGGAATCGTCCATCACCTCGGTGATCGGCATTGCCGACCTGATGTATCAGACCGATCGCGTCAAGGCCAAAAACTATATGGTGCTGGAATGTCTGTTCATTGCCGCCATGATGTATTTTGCCATGACGTTTTTGGGCGGGCGGCTGATCGCCCTGCTGGAAAGGAGAATGTCCCGTGGCCACAGAGGATAAGCGGCATAGCCGCGTGTTTTTAGAGGTGCGGAACCTGTGCAAAAGCTTTGGGAAAAACAAGGTGCTGCACAATATTTCCACCGCCTTCAGCACCAACGAGGTGGTGAGCCTCATCGGCCCGTCGGGCGGCGGCAAAAGCACTTTTCTCAGGTGCTTGAACCTGCTGGAAGTGCCGACCTCCGGACAAATCATTTTTGACGGCGTGGACATCTGCGATAAAAAGACGGACATCAACCAGCACCGGCAGAAGATGGGCATGGTGTTCCAGCAGTTCAACCTGTTTAACAACATGAACGTGATGAAGAACCTGACCGCCGCACCCATCAAACTGAAGGGCATGACGAAAGCCGAAGCCGAAGCCAGAGCCTTTGACTTTGCCAAGCGCATCGGCCTTGTGGACAAATTGGGCGCCTATCCCAGCCAGCTTTCGGGCGGGCAGAAGCAGCGCATCGCCATCATCCGCGCGCTGATGATGAACCCCGAAGTGATGCTGTTTGACGAGCCGACCAGCGCGCTCGACCCTGAAATGATCGGCGAGGTGCTGGACGTGATGAAGGAGCTGGCCGAAGGCGGCATGACGATGATCGTCGTTACCCATGAGATGCAGTTTGCAAGGGATGTCAGCAGCCGCACCCTGTTTTTAGACGGCGGCAAAATCGAAGAAGACAAGCCCTCCAAAGAACTCTTCACGCATCCCGAAAGCCCGCGGCTGGTGAGCTTTCTGGAGAAGGTGCGGTAGGAGATACGGAAATAAAGTTCATTCCCCCAATGTTGCAATTTTTGCCTGCCTGTCGTCTAATGGATGAAAGGTGGTGAAAAAGCATGGAAACTGTCAAGGGCCCTGACAGTTTGGAGGAAAAGCTGACAAGGCTGGTGGAAACGTACCAGCTGCCGCTGCTGCGCCTGTGCTTTGCCTATCTGCGTGATGCGGACATGGCGAAGGACGCGGTGCAGGAAACCTTTTTGAAGGCGTACCGCGGCCTGAACGGGTTCCATGGCGAATCCGCCGAAAGGACGTGGCTGACCCGCATTGCCATCAACACCTGCAAGGATATCCATAAAACGGCATGGTTCCGGCACATCGACCGCCGTGTTTCGCTGGACAGGCTGCCGGAGCCCGTCTGCGAAATCGAAACGGGTGAAAACGATTTGACCAGCGCAATGATGAAGCTGCCCTATAAGCTGAGGGAAGCGGCGCTGCTGTGCTGGTATCAGGGCATGACATACGAGGAAGCCGCGGGCGTGCTGGGCATCAGCCATCAGGCCGTTAGCGGCAGATTGAACCGAGCAAGAAAGAAGCTGCGCCTCTATTTGGAAGGGAGTGATACGGATGACCATCAGGGATGAACAGACCAAGGTGCAACGCGCGATGAACCATTCTCTTTCCGGTTTGCAGGAAGACCCCCGGCTTACGCAGCGAGTTCTTGCTAATGTGAAAGGAGAAAGACCTGTGAAAAAAGCATCGACGGCATTCGTGCTGGCCATGGTGTTGATATTTGCCCTGTCGGCGGCCGCGGTGGCCGCAGGAAGCGGCCTTATGGACTATCTGTTCCCCGGGCGATCCCAGCCTACGGAGCAGCAGAAGGCCCTCGTGCAAAGCGTGAGCGCCGTCCACGCAAAAAACGGCGTATCCACCGCCATCACCGAAGCGCTGATCAGCGGCCATAAACTGTCCATGACTCTTTCCGTGTCAGCCGACCGGCCCGTGTGGGTGCAGCTGCTGGGCGTCACCGTGAACGATGAAGACGCGCCGGGGCAGGATACCGACGTACTGAACCAGTTTATCGGCGACCCTGTTCAAAACAGCGGCGGAAGCGCTGCCGGCGGCCTGACTTGTAATCTGGAATGTCCTGTCGGCTCTTCCGCCCGCGTCAAGGTGCGGCTGGCGCTGCTGGTACCCGATGGAGACGTTGTGCATAAGCCGCAGTATGACGCCGGTTTGCACGACAAAGAAGTACGCGAGCTGGTCGGCCAAAACAAGGTGGTGGTAACGGGCAATCGCGGCGCGTTCAGCCTGGAGTACGATCATATTGCCGCAAGGGAAGACCCCGAACAGAACGCGGTCTATGAGAAGCTTCAACCGTATTATCTTTTGGAGCGCCCGCTGACAAAGGAAGAAGCGCGGGCGGTGAAAGAACTGGAAGCTAAAATGTACACCATGGCCGATCTCTATGTGCATTACGGCAACATGGCCCTGCTGGATGATGTAAGTCTTACCTTTTCCCTGAATGCCGATGCAAAGAACATCATCGAAATGCACCAGGTGGAAGCGAGCGAAATGCCCGTACACTACGAGGCGCGTCTGGAGCAGGCGCAGATGGACGATATGGGGTTCATCCTGCGCGCAAGGCTCTATCCCGTAGAGGGCGGCTGGACGGAGGAAGAAATCGAGGCCGCCGCCCCCACCTTCACCTTCCATGATGAAAACCGGAAGCTCATAATGTTTCAGGACACGTGGACGGAAAAGGATACCGGCGGCTGGCAGACAGACGAAGAAGGCAAACGCTACACCGGCATCGATTACCGTATGCCCGCCCTTGAAAAAAAGCCCAAAGCGGTTTACGCCGTTCCAAACGGCGTGGACGGTCTGCCGCTGTGGGAGGACGCAATCATGATGTTTCTGGGAAACCCTGAGGATTTGAACGGGTAAAACGATCGTATATCAAGGACACCGGCCGCAGACTGTTGAGAAATTCAACGCGCTGGGGCGGGTGTCCTTTTTTGCGCCACACCAAATAAAAAACCTCCGTAAAAAATGCCGGTGAAGCGATTGACACGGGGGGATAGCTGTGGTTTAATATATGGCGTTTGCTTGTTTACAAACACTAAACTTCCGAAGGCGCATGGAAAGGGGGCGAAGAACGTGGAACTGGGAAACCGCCTGCGCAGGCTGAGGCTGCAGCGCAATTTGACGCAGGAAGAGCTGGCCGACCGGTGCGAGCTGAGCAAGGGCTTTATTTCGCAGGTGGAGCGCGACTTGACTTCTCCCTCCATCGCCACCCTGACCGATATGCTGGAGTGCCTGGGCAGCGACCTTAAAACCTTTTTTTCGGATGAAAAGGCGTCCAGCGTAGTGTTCACGCGTGGCGACATGTTTGAAAAAGAGGATGAGGAGCAATTAAAGGGGTCTATCCTCTGGCTGGTGCCCAACGCCCAGAAGAACGATATGGAGCCTATCCTTGTCACCCTTGGCCCCGGCGGGCGCACGCACCCCGTTCCCGCGCACGAGGGGGAGGAGTTTGGCTATGTGTTAAAGGGCAGCGTGGTGCTCAACGAAGGGGAAAAGCGCGCCCGCATATCGTCCGGCTCCAGCTTTTCCCTGCACCCGGGGGAGGAACATTTCATCGAAAATACCGGCAAAACGCCCGCGCAGTTCATCTGGGTATCCACGCCGCCCGCATTCTGATCATTTGGAGGCCAAGCAATGGAAGTCAACAACAGGCTGATCAATCTGGAAAACATCTCCAAGGAGTTCGGCGGCACGACCGTGCTCAGCGATATCAATCTCTATGTCCGCAAGAATGAGTTTCTGACGCTGCTGGGCCCGTCCGGCTGCGGCAAGACGACGACGCTGCGCATCATCGGCGGCTTTGAATACCCCACCACCGGCCGCGTCGTGTTTGACGGCAGGGACATCACGCAGGACCCGCCCTACAAGCGCAGGGTCAACACGGTGTTTCAGAAATACGCGCTGTTTCCGCATCTGAACGTGTTTGAAAACATCGCCTTCGGCTTAAAGATCGCAAAGCTCCCCAAGGACCAGATCGCCAAAAAAGTGGGCAAGATGCTGGAGCTGGTCAACCTTGAAGGCTACGGCAAGCGCTCGGTGGATTCTCTGTCCGGCGGTCAGCAGCAGCGCATCGCCATTGCGCGCGCGCTGGTCAACGAGCCGGAGGTGCTGTTGCTGGATGAACCGCTGGGCGCGCTGGACTTAAAGCTGCGCAAGGGAATGCAATTGGAATTAAAGCGCATGCAGCAGGCCCTCGGCATCACGTTCATATTTGTCACCCACGATCAGGAAGAGGCGCTGACGATGAGCGATACCATCGTCATCATGCGCGACGGGCGCATCCGCCAGATCGGCACGCCCAAGCACATCTATGACGAGCCGAAGGATGCCTATATCGCCAACTTTATCGGCGAAAGCAATATCATTAGGGGCAGCATGGTCAAGGACGAGCTGGTGCATTTCTGCGGCATGGACTTTCACTGCGTGGACTTTGGCTTTGCCAGAGACGAGCCGGTGGATGTGCTGATCCGGCCCGAAGATATCCACATCGTCGGCACCGACGTGACGCAGCTGTGCGGCGTGGTCAAGAGCGTGCTTTTTAAGGGCGTTCATTATGAAATGATGATCGACGCGGGCGGCTTTGAGTGGAAGGTGCATTCCACCGTGATGGCGCCGGAAGGCTCCAACGTGGGCTTGTCCATCGTGCCGTTTAACATCCACGTCATGCACCTTCAGAAGGAAGAAACCGCCGGGGAGGAAGAAGCATGACCGGCCTCAATATGCCTTCCTTCGGCGTATGGCTGATGGCGCTGGCGCTGGGCGCTTTCCTGACGCTGGCGGGTTACAGCGTGCGCCGCCACCACGGCGTGCACCGCTCGCTGTTTGCCTGGCCCTATTCCCTGTGGATGATCGTGTTTACCGTGATTCCGCTGTTTCTGGTGGCCTACTATGCCTTTACCGATAAGGCGGGGCAGTTTACGCTGGAAAACTTCGCCAATTTCTGGGATTCCAACCGCGAAATGAAGCAGCAGCTGAGCGCCATGGGCTTTGACCCCGCCGCCATGAACATGGGCGCAAGGGGCACCGTCAACGTGGACACGCTGGTGTACTCCTTGTGGATGGCCTTCCTCTGCACCTCTTTGTGCTTTATTCTCGGCTATCCCGCGGCGCTGTTCATGGCGGACAGGGAGTTTAAGCTGGGCCCGACGCTGATCGTGCTGTTCATCATCCCCATGTGGATGAATTTCCTTTTGCGAACCATCGCCTGGATGTCGCTGCTTGAGGATAACGGCCTCATCAACGCGCTGCTGCAAAGGGTGGGCCTGCCCAAGGCAAGGCTGATGTACAACTCGGAGGCCGTGCTGCTGGGGATGGTGTACAACTATCTGCCCTTCATGGTGTTTCCCGTTTACAACGCGCTGAGCAAGCAGGATACCCGTTTGTCCGAAGCCGCGATGGACCTTGGGGCCAACGGTTTCCGCACCTTTACCCGCGTGATATTCCCCTTAAGCATGCCCGGCATCGTGTCCGGCATCACCATGGTGTTCATGCCCTCCGTCACGACTTTCTTTATCCCGCGCGTGCTGGGCGGTGGCAACACCGAAATGTTCGGCGACCTGATCGAGCGCACCTTCCTGACCGCCGATAACTGGAATGTGGGCAGCGCGCTGTCGCTGATCATGATGCTGCTGATCCTGATGAGCATCAGCCTGCTGCGCAAGGTTGATCCCGAAGGGGAAGGAGGGAGCCTGCTGTGAGCAAGTTCTTGAAGCGGTTTTACCTGGCACTCATCCTCATGTTTCTCTATTTGCCCATCGCGGTGCTGATCGTCCAATCCTTCAACGCGGGCGTCAGCCGCGCCAAATGGGAGGGCTTCTCCTTTAAGTGGTATCTGGAGCTGGTCAAAAGCCCCACCATCATGAAGGCGCTGTACATTACCATCACCATCGCGCTGATGGCCTCTGTGGTGTCCACCATCTTAGGTACGCTGGCCGCCATCGGCATCCACGCCATGAAGCGCAAGCCGCAGGCCATGATGATTACCCTGACCAACATCCCCATGACCATGCCGGACATCGTAACGGGCATTTCGCTGATGCTGCTGTTTATCTTTTCGCAGATGGAGCGCGGGTACTTTACCATGCTGCTGGCGCACATCACCTTTGATACGCCGTATGTGATACTGTCCGTCATGCCCAAACTGCGCGAAATGAACAAGCACAGCTACGAAGCGGCGCTTGACCTTGGGGCGACGCCCGGCTACGCCCTGCGCCGGGTGATCCTGCCTGCCGTGCGCCCCGGCATCGTAACGGGCGCGCTGCTGGCTTTCACCCTGTCGCTGGACGATTTCACCATCAGTTACTTTACCACCAGTCCCCTTGTGCAGAACCTTTCGACCCTCATCTATTCCGAAGCGCGCAAGGGCATCAAGCCCACCATGAACGCGCTGAGCGCTCTCATGTTCGTATCGCTGCTTGTTCTGCTTTTGGCCGTCAATTATCGTTCGGCCAAGGCGGAATAAACATAAAAGGAGGTATATTCCATGAAAAAAGCAATGGCCCTTGTGCTGTCCCTGCTGCTGCTTCTGCCTTTTGTGCCCGCAGCCCATGCCGAAGGCGGCGTGGTCAACGTGTTCAACTGGGAAGACTACATCAATAAAGACGCGATCGCCCTGTTTGAAAAGGAAACGGGCATCAAGGTCAACTACATGAACTTTACCACCAACGAGGATATGATGGTGCAGATTCGCACATCTACCGGCGCTTTTGACGTGGTGTTTCCCTCGGACTACTGCATCGAGCGCCTGATCGCCGAAGACCTTTTGGAACCGATTGACTACGCGCAGGTGCCCAACGCCGCCAACACCGTGGAGTGGCTCAAAAACCCCGCCTATGACGCAAACGGCACCTACTCCGTGCCCTACATGTGGGGCACCGTGGGCATCCTATACGATACCACCCGGGTCAAAGGCCCGGTCGATTCCTGGGGCGCGCTGTTCTCGGAAGACTACAAGGGCGAAGTGTTCATGCTCGATTCCATCCGCGACACCGTGGGCCTTGCGCTTAAGTACCTCGGCCACTCCATGAACACCCGCGACCCCGCCGCCCTGCAGGCCGCGGCCGCTCTTTTGATTAAGCAGAAGACCGACGGCATCGTCAAAGCCTATCAGGTGGACGAAACCAAGGATAAGATGGTGGCGGGCGAAGGCGTGCTGTCCGTCGTCTGGTCGGGCGATGCGCAGTATGCCATCAACCTCAACGACAAACTGGCCTATTCGGTGCCCAAGGAGGGCAGCAACGTCTGGGTGGACGGCATGATCGTGCCCAAGACCGCCAAGAACAAGGAAAACGCGCTGAAGTTCATCGACTTCATGTGCCGCCCCGACATCGCGCAGATGAACTGCGAATACATCGAGTATTCCTCGCCCAACGCCAAGGCCATCGAGCTGATGGGCGACGAGTATATCTCCAACCCCAACCTGAACCCGCCGCAGGAATTGATTGACAACTGCGAGTTCTTTAACGACATCAACGACTTCCTGACCATCTACAACACGCTGTGGGCGCAGGTGAAGAGCGCGAAGATCGGACAATGACATCATATTGGAAAAAAGGAGCGGCACTGTGCCTCGCGCTGGTGCTGCTCACCCTGTCCGCCCTGGCGGACGTAACCTACAGCCCCCTGCAAAAGGGGGATAAAGGCCCCAAGGTGGCCGCGCTGCGCCAGCGGCTGTACGACCTTGGGTACATGAAGACCTTTAAAAAGACCGACACCGCCTACGACCGCGCGACGGAGCAGGCGGTGCGGGAATTTGAAAACGATGCCGGCCTTTCGGAAACCGGCGCGGCGTCGGAAGCGATGCAGGCGCTGCTGTATTCCGCAAAGGCCAAAGTAAAAGCGGGCATGGAAACAGCCGCCGAGTACGATCTGACGCCCGACACCGTGCCGCAAAAAGATGTGGCCCTGCCCGAACGGGACGGCGAAGGATATCTGATGCCGGGGGCGGCGCCCTTTGTCCATGCCGACCGGGAGGACGGGCGGTGGATATACCTGTCGGACAGCTTACAGATCGACATCAGCCGCTGCGCAAATAAAAAGGCGGGGCTGGAATGGTTTGAAGCCGCCATCCGCACGCGGGGAACGGAAAAACCCTACACCATTCTGTCCCGGCGCGAGGGGCGCGGCTTTGAATCGCCCAAGGCGCTGGCCAAACAGCACGGCAGCGTGCTGGCCATCAGCGACGACTTTTTCGGCTACCGCGTGCAGAAAGAGAAGTTTCAGGGCGTCATCATCCGCGGCGGCAAAAAGCTGGCGCAGAAAACAAGGGTGGAAAACCGCCTCAATTTGCAGCCGCTGGAAGTGATGGCCATGCTGGCAGACGGCAGCCTTCGCACCTTTACCAGCGACAGCCACACGGCCAAAGAGTTTCTTGGCATGGGCGTCACCGATACCTGGGCCTTCGGCCCCATCCTCGTGCAGGGCGGCGTGATCCCGCGCTATTTCTATTCCAAAGATTACCGCTCCTACCGCGAGCCGCGGTGCTGCTTTGGCATGGCGGAGGACGGCAGCTACCGCGCGCTGCTGGTGACAGGCCGAAGGACAAACAGCAAAGGCGCGTACTCTAAGTGGCTGGCCGAAAAAATGCTGGACATGGGCTGCGTCGAAGCCATCAATCTGGATGGCGGCAACACCGTGGCCATGGTGTTCATGGGCGACATCATCAACAAGCCCGCCAACGCGCAGAAGAAATCGGTGCGCGACGTGTCCGGCCTGATCGCGTTCGGGCAGGGGGCGGAGCATCCGTGAGGGGCTTATGTACCGGGTATTGATCGTAGAGGACGACAGGGGCATATCCGCCGCCATCGAGGAACAGGCGGCGCAGTGGAATCTTGTGCCGCGCACCGTGCGGAACTTCCGGATGGTGATGGACGAGTTTGAATCCTTTCAGCCCCATCTGGTGCTGATGGACATTACGCTCCCGCATTTAAACGGGTTCCACTGGTGCGGCGAGATACGCCGGGTGTCGAAGGTGCCCATTCTGTTTATTTCCTCCGCCGCGGACAACATGAATACCGTGATGGCCATGAACCTCGGCGCGGATGATATGATCGCCAAGCCCTTTGACAGCCGGGTGCTGATGGCCAAAATACAGGCGATGCTGCGCCGCAGCTACGACTTTGGCGGCTTTTCCCTGCCGGTGAACCAAAGGGGCGCGGTGCTGCATACCGACAGCCAGCGCCTTGTGTATAAGGGGCAGGAGATCGTGCTGACCAAGAACGAATACCGCATCCTCCTGTGCCTGATGGAGCGCACGGGTCAGGTGGT
This sequence comes from uncultured Oscillospiraceae bacterium, assembly GCA_964522425.1. Lineage (GTDB taxonomy): Bacteria > Bacillota > Clostridia > Christensenellales > Aristaeellaceae > DTU024. The sequence continues at coordinate 565 of CAZFUT010000046.1, read as the reverse complement.
CAGCCGCGAAACGCTGATGGAGCGCCTGTGGGAAACGGACAGCTTTGTGGATGAAAACACGCTGACCGTCAACGTGGGCCGTCTTCGCAAAAAGCTGGATGCCGCCGGGCTGGAAGGGTTTATCGCCACCCGGTTCGGCGTCGGCTATATGGTGGAATAGCATGAAAGAGTTTGCTGTATATCTCAGGCAGCGCCGCGGCCCGGCGCTGCTTTTTGCGCTGTTTGCCCTTATATTCGCCTTTATTTTTCGATTGTACGGTTTTCCCTTGCAGGCTGTCGCCTACCCCGCCGCGCTGTGCGCTCTGCTGGGCGGCCTGTGGTGGGCGGCCGACTTTGCGCGTGAGATGCGCAGGCACAAAGAAATGGAAAAGTTGTGCGCCCCGCCCGCTGCCATGCTGGCCGATCTGCCCGAAGAAAGGGGCCTTATCGAACAGGATTACCGGCGCCTTGTCCTGCTTTTACGTCAACAGAACAAGGCGACCGAGCAGGCGATGGACGACCGCTACCGGGACATGATGGACTACTACACCGTCTGGGCGCACCAGATCAAAACGCCCATCGCCTC
>CAZFUT010000045.1:0-21509 GCA_964522425.1 uncultured Oscillospiraceae bacterium | reverse complement strand
GCAGGCTGTGCTGCGACAGGACGGAGGCCTGCCGTATCAGCTCGCCTGATCCGTATTCGGCTGAAAGAGCAGGGGAAACAAGATCATTCAGCCTTGCGCCCGTATCTTCAAGCAGGGCGGCAACGGCAGAGAGCTGCTCCGCACTGCGGCAGGCAATCAGCGCTTTGGGCAGAGCGCCGCTTTGCCGCAGGGATGAAAGGTGGGAAAAAAAGCCGGAAATATCTTTGCCGGTAAGCGTCGCATCCTGTATTCTTACATGCATATACCAGTTTTTCTTTACACAGAGCAGGGACAGGCCGCGCAGAAGACAGGCGCGGAAAACCTCGGTGTCTTTTCTTTTCAAAGGAATATGGGCAAGCGCATTGCAGAGCGCTTTATCGGCTTTCTTTTCGTCCGCCGCAGCGGCAAACGGTTGCGCGTCGATCAACAGGCTGCGGCATCCGGCCGCATAGAAAAAATCCATTTGTACATCCAGCGCGTGCAGCAGGCTATCCATTGTCTGGATATCTGTTCCCGTGGCGGTAGAGAGGGCGCTGATACGGTCCGCATACCCGGCAGCGGACAGATCGAGGTATGCCGACGCATCAAATACCGGGCGAATATACGCTGCATCGGGTTGATGGGCGGCATTGAACGCACGAAGCGCTCTCAAATCATGCAGCGGGGGGAAAGGCACGCATATCGAACGAACGTTGCATCTTTTCAGGATGCTTCGGAACGAAAAATCAGGGGAACGGAGCATGGATGCTGTTTGCGCCCATATTTCTTCCGCCGTATCGGGCGATACCTTCGTATCGATGCCAAACAGCACGGATAAAACTGCCTGTATGTATTCTTCCAGCGGGCTGCCGATGGAAAAATACAATTTTTCGGTAAATGCTAAAAAGGCAGCCTTATCATTTTCAACAGCGCCGATCAGACGGCAGGCGGCAGGGGTAGAACGGAGAACAGCCTGCGTTAAGTTCGCAAAGCGCGGATCGTCGAGGGTATGGCGAAAGGTGAGCGGAGCATATAGATCAAAGACGGGGAAAACATCCATCATGAAGGCGTCTCCAGACCGAGCGCATTGCGCAGATACCCCGCCAATATTTCCACGATCTTTGCGTTTTTTCCGCCTCTTGTGACAATGACATCGGCAGAAGAAATATAGTTGCGGATGTATTTATCATACATCGGCTTGACCGTTTCAAGGTATTGCGCAGAAATGCTGTCAATGCTGCGTTTGCGCTCGGTGATATCACGGTTGATGCGCCTGAGCAGGCAAATATCCGGCTCTACATTGATGTAGAGCTTTAAAAACATCAGATCGCACAGCCGTTCATCATGGAAAACATGAATTCCTTCGAGGATCAATACATCCATGGGATGGATGATCTGATTGCTGTCGCAGCGCACATGCAGAGAAAAGTCATAGTCTTTTTTCTGTATGCATTCACCGCGCAGCAACGCTTTGATATCCCGGTAGAGGGATTCGTGATCAAAGCTACCGGGCTCATCATAGTTTAACCTGCAGCGCTCTTCAAAAGGGAGCGATGAATAATCGATATAATAAGCATCCTGGTTAAGCACGTATGACGAAACGCCATCCACGGCCCTGCACAGTTCCTCCGCGAGCGTTGTTTTTCCCGAACCGCTGGCGCCGCATATTCCGATAAACAGCATTGTAATCCCTCCTGCGTGATACGATAGCGCAAAAACTCTCCTTCTGTCAACGGAATATTCTTATTTGCTATTGACAATCGGAGAGCATCTGCTTATATTATTAGCGAACTGAATACTGCTTATCAAGAGTGGGGGAGGGACTGGCCCTGTGAACCCCGGCAACCGACAGCCGTGTACGGTGCCAAATCCAGCAGCGAGAACGCTGGCAGATAAGAAACAATGGCGCTTATCTGTATGATAAGCGCTTTTTGTTAGAAAGGAAGGACTCCATGAAAAGGCAATTTACCTCTGAATCCGTAACTGAGGGACATCCCGATAAAATGTGCGACCAGATATCCGATGCGGTGCTGGACGCAATTTTGAAAGACGATCCGATGGCGCGCGTTGCCTGCGAAACCTGTGCCACCACCGGCATGGTGCTGGTGATGGGCGAGATCAGCACGACGACTTATGTATCCATTCCCGACATTGTGCGCAACGTAGTGGAAGACATCGGATATACCGATTCTTCGATGGGCTTTGACGCTCATTCCTGCGCGGTACTGACGGCCGTACACGACCAGTCTGCCGATATTGACGGCGGCGTCAGCCGGGCTACCGAAACCCGCGGTAAGGACGAAGCGGAGCAAATGACAGGCGCGGGCGATCAGGGCATGATGTTTGGCTATGCCTGCAACGAAACCGAAGAATTGATGCCCATGCCGCTGGCGCTTGCCCACAAGCTGACCCGCCGTATGGCCGAGGTGCGCAAAGCAGGACGCTTCCCGTGGATGCGTCCCGACGGAAAAGCGCAGGTGACCGTTACATACGATGACGGAAAGCCTGTGTCCGTTGACGCGGTGGTCATTTCCACCCAGCACGCACCCGACGTGGATCAGGAAACGATCCGCCAGTCCATGCTGAATGATGTGATTCTGCATGAGATCCCCGCGCACCTGCTCAGCGAGCATACGCAGTACCTTATCAACCCCAGCGGACGGTTCGTCATCGGCGGCCCTGCGGGCGACAGCGGCCTGACCGGGCGCAAGATCATTGTGGACACCTACGGCGGTTTTGCGCCGCATGGCGGCGGCTGCTTCAGCGGCAAGGACCCGACGAAGGTCGATCGCTCCGCCGCGTACATGGCCCGTTATATCGCAAAAAATATCGTGGCCGCAGGCCTCGCCGAAAAATGCCAGCTTGCGCTGGCCTATGCCATCGGCGTGGCGCAGCCGGTCGGTCTCAGCGTCGATACCTTTGGCACCGGAAAAATCGAGGACGACCGCCTGGCCGGAATCATCCATCATCATATCGATTTAAGCCCCGACGGCATCATCAGCCGTTTGGAGCTGCGCCGTCCGATCTACCGCCAGACCGCCAGCTACGGCCACTTCGGCCGCTGCGATGTCGATCTGCCGTGGGAGAGAACGGATCTTGCCGATGCCCTAAAAAGCTGGGTGGAAGCTTAATAACAGGCATAACAGAACGCCGCTGAACATGCATGGTCAGCGGCGTTTTACCTGTCTTTCCATCATGCAGTGCCGAGATAGGCTTTTCGGACGTCGTCGTTGATCAATAGATCCTGTGCGGCGCCTTCCATCACGATGCGGCCGGTTTCGAGCACATAGCCGCGATGGGCTACGGACAGGGCCATGTGCGCGTTTTGCTCTACCAGCAGCACCGTTGTGCCCTCGCGGTTGATTTCGCGCACAATGCTGAATATTTCGCTGACCAGAATGGGGGAAAGTCCCATGGACGGCTCATCCATCATCAGCAGCCGGGGATGGCTCATCAACGCTCTTCCGATGGCCAGCATCTGCTGCTCGCCGCCCGACAGCGTGCCCGCGTGCTGGCTGCGGCGCTCTTTGAGCCTGGGGAAATGGTCGAAAATGCGTTCCATATCCTGTTCGATATCTTTCCCGCTCCCCCGTGAAAAAGCGCCCATCTCAAGGTTTTCTTTCACGCTCATTTTCCCAAAGACACGGCGGCCCTCGGGCACATGGGCAAGGCCGCTGTAAATCAGCTTATGGGCGGGCGTGTGGGTAATGTTTTCGTTGCGGAAAGCAATTTCTCCGCTTTTGATGGGGACCAAAGCAGATACCGCGTTCAGTATAGACGTTTTGCCCGCGCCGTTCGCCCCGATCAGCGTGACAATCTCACCTTCGTCGACGCGAAAAGAGATATCATGCAGGGCGTGGATTGCCCCGTAAAACAAATTCATGTTGCTCACTGTCAGCATATCAGTTGCCCTCCTTTGCGTCCTCTTCGGGGATACCCAGATAGGCGGTGATCACATCCTTGTTGTTGGCGATCTGCGCGGGCGTGCCCTCCGCGATGATGTGGCCGTAGTTCAGCACATAGATACGCTCGCAGATGCCCATGACCAGCTTCATGTCATGTTCGATCAGCAGAATGGCGACCGAGAAGCGCGTGCGGATCTTCTTGATGGTGTTCATCAGTTCCAACGTTTCGATGGGGTTCATACCGGCGGCCGGTTCGTCCAGCAGCAGCACCTTCGGGTTCGATGCCAGCGCGCGGCATATTTCCAGCTTCCGCTGCATGCCATAGGGCAGAGCGTCCGCGTTCTGATCGGCCACTTCCTCCATGTCGAAAACTCGCAGCAGCTCGCGCGCCCTGATATCCATGCCGCGCTCCTCATTGCTGTATTGCGCGGAGCGCACAATACCGCTTGCCGGTGAATACTTCATGCGGGTATGGAAGGCGACTTTGATGTTTTCCAGCACCGTCATGGATTTGAACAGGCGGATGTTTTGAAACGTCCGCGCGATGCCGTTGTTGGTGATTTCATGCGTGGGCTTTCCGGCGATGGATTTCCCCAGCAGCACGATGTCGCCGCCGGTGGGCGCGTATACGCCGGTCAGCATATTGAATATGGTGGTTTTTCCTGCGCCGTTGGGGCCGATGAGGCCGACGATCTCGTTGTTCATCAGCCGCAGGCTGATATCGTCGCCCGCGACAAGGCCGCCAAACTTGATGCTGACGTGGTGCGTTTCCAGTACCGGGCAGTCTTCCCATACGTCGTAATGCGGCATAAAGGGAAGGCGCGGGCTGGTATCCTTGCGCGCAAATGTTTTTTTGAGGAACGCGCCCGCCTTATTCCAGACGGCAATCAGGGAAAATTCCCTTGTTCCCAAGAGACCGGAGGGGCGGAAAATCATCATCAGGATCAGCGCGAGGGAATAGATGACCATCCGCCAGTCGGAAAGCTCGCGCAGTATCTCGGGGAGGGTCACCAGCACCGCAGCGGAAAGGATAGAGCCCGTGATGGAACCCATGCCGCCCAGCACGACCATGACCAGATATTCGATGGACTTATTAAAGTCAAAATACCGCGGCGTTAGCAGCCCGATCTGATGCGCGTACAAGCCGCCCGCGATACCGGCAAAGAAGGCTGCCAGCGTAAAGGCGAACAGCTTGTAATAGGTGGTGGGAATGCCTGTCGCCTCGGCGGCCACTTCGTTTTCGCGGATGGAAATAATCGCGCGGCCGTGCCGGGAGCGCCCCAAGGTAAAAATGCTGGTCACAATGATGACCATCACCCAAAAGACGATGCCGAACTGTATCGCGCTTGAAAGCTTGGCATTCTCGGAAAAAGCGCGCGACATACGGGTGATGCGCGTAAGGCCGGCCGCCCCGCCTGTTATCTGCATGTTTTCGATAATAACACGAATGATTTCGCCAAAGCCAAGGGTAATGATGGCCAGATAATCTCCCTTTAAGCGCAGGGCGGGCATACCGATCAGAAAGCCAAAGAAAGCCGCTGCAAGCCCGCCCGCGATGACCGCCAGAGCCAGCGACCAGGCAAACGGCAGCCCTGTCCAGTTTTTTGTGATGATGCTGGCCGTATACGCGCCGATGGACATGAATCCGGCATGGCCGAGGCAAAGCTGCCCCAGGAGACCGGTCGTCAGGTTGAGGCTGACGGTCATGATGATGGAGATGCAGACGGTGATCAAGATACTGGAATAATAGTTGTTGATGGCGCCGCCCGAAATCAGCGCAAAGAACACGATGAATACCAGAATAAGGGAGGAAATATTCAGGACATATGCCTTGGAATTGCTTTTCATTGTATCCTCCTTACACTTTTTCACGCGTTCTCTTGCCAAGCAGCCCCGCCGGCTTAAACAGCAATACAATGATCAGAATACCGTAAACAACCGCGTCGCTCAGCTGTGAAGAAATATACCCTTTGGTCAGGCTCTCGGCAATGCCCAATATAAAGCCGCCGAGCATGGCGCCGGGAATGATGCCGATGCCGCCAAGCACCGCCGCAATAAAGGCCTTCACCCCCGGAAAAGAACCCAGCGTCGGCGCGACAGTTGGGTACGCAATGCAGTACAAGACCGAACCTACCGCAGCCAGAGCGCAGCCAATGGCAAAGGTTAACGTGATGGTATGGTTCACATTGATGCCCATCAGCCGGGAAGCGTTCATGTCTTCCGATACGGCGCGCATGGCTTTACCGGCTTTCGAAGAGGAAACAAATCCCTGCAGCAGTACCATCAGCACGACGGAAACAAGAAAGGTAAGCATCGTCGTGAAGCTGATCTGAAGGCTGCCGATGCTGATGGGCGCAACGCTGATCAATGTCGGGTAGGGCTTGGGGGTCGGGCTGAATATCAGCTGCGCAACGTTTTGGAGCAGCATGCTGACGCCGATGGCCGTAATAAGCGAGGATATTTTGGGGGAGGTACGCAGGGGCTTGTACGCAACCTGCTCAATGAGCACGCCAAACAGCACGCAGATCAGGATAGAAAGCAGGATCGCGAGTGCAGGCGGCAGCCCAAGCATATTGACCATGACAACAACGGTATACGCGCCCACCATCAGGATATCGCCGTGGGCAAAATTGATCAATTGAACGATGCCGTACACCATGGTGTAACCAAGCGCAATCAGCGCATAGATACTGCCTACATGCGCGCCGTTGATAAGCTGGCTTAGGAACAGTGTCATTCTGCGAACCTCCATTATGGAATAAAAGGCCGAAAGGGGAGGAACGGATTCCTCCCCTTATCGAGCGGAAAAAACAAATTACGGGTCGAGCTGCTTGATAAAGACCTTGTTGCCTTCCGCGTCAAAGGTGGTAAAGAATACGCTCTTGATGGGGTCGTTGTGATCGTCAAATGTAATGGTGCCGGTCACCCCTTCTACGGCAGAGGATTTGATGAGGGGAACCACGGCTTCCTTATCCGTCGTCCCTGCCTTCTTGATGGCTTCGATCAGCACGAGGGCAGCGTCATAGGCAGTGGCCGAGAAGGCAAGGCTGGGTTTTTCACCATATTTTTCTTCGAACGCCTTCAGATAATGCGTAGCCTTTTCCGATTTGGCATCGCTGGTAAAGTGATCGGTATAGGTGATGTTGGTCAAAAGCGATTTATCGGAAATGGAGTCGATTACATTGGAGATGCCGTCCGCGCCGAAGAACTTGGCGTTGAGGCCCAGCTCGTTGGCCTGTGTCAGAATGAGCGCGGCGGGAGCGCCGTAGTAAGGCAGGAACACCGCTTCGGGCGCCGCATTCTTAATGTTGGTGAGCTGCGATTTGAAATCGACATCGTCTGAGGAAGCGGATTCCGCCGCTACGACGTTTACACCCAGCTTCTCACATTCTTCCTTGAATGTGACGACGAGGCCGTTGGAGTATTCATCGCCGTTGTCATACAGGATGCCTACGTTTTTGATGCCGTCCTGCGCGATATACCGCGCGATTACCACAGCCTGGAAGGGATCGAGGAAGCAGGTACGGAATACGCTGGGACGGCCCGTCGTCACCTCATACGCGGTGGCGGAAGGGGTGATCATGGGAATGCCGTCATCATTGGCAGCGTCGGCTACCGCCTTGGTCACATCGGTTAGCACCGGGCCCAGAATGGCGACCACGCCGTCGGTTTCAACAAGCTTATAATAGGCCTGCTGTCCGATGGCCGGGTTGCCCTGGCTGTCCATCCAGATCAGTTCGACTTTTTTGCCATCGATGCCGCCTGATGCGTTTAATTCATCGACGTACAGGTTCATGCCCTTCTGCACGGCGAGCCCATACATGGCGGCAGGGCCGGTCAGAACACCGATACCGCCTATTTTAATGGTCTCTTCCGCGTTTGCCATGGGTATGGCCAGCGTAAAGAGCAAAAGACAGGCCATCAGGAGCGAAACAAACCGAGAAGACTTCATAACTACACCCTCCTTCAATGACTTGCGGTAAGGTCCGCAAGTATTTCAATAAAAGTACTCGAAATCCCACAATTATACAAGTGGGGAATTTGTATAAAACTTGTATTTTCATAAAGCGAACGGATGATTTATGAATATCCGGCAATCGCTTGACTTCGATAGGCAATCTTTTATAATGAATGCATCAGGAAGGGAGTGCTTGCTTGTACCGTTACGAAAAGACTGTATCCAAAGAAAGCAGCGGCGTAAAGCTAAAGCTGTTTCTTAAAACCGTCTGGGCCTTTTTGCCCGATGGGGCGATTGAAAAGGCGCTGCGCGCACGGGACGTAAAGATCAATGGAAAGCGCGCGGCGGCGGACGCCGTCCTTTCCTTGGGCGATACGGTGGAAATATATACAACCGCGGCGCTGTACGAGCCGCCGGTTATTTATGATGACGAAAATTTATGCATCATCAATAAGCCGGCCGGGGTATCAAGCGACAGCACACACCCCGATGAAGAGAGCGTTCAAACATGGGCGTCCGAACGCTTTCCCGGCGCGCAAATCTGCCATCGGCTGGACAATCAGACATCGGGCCTGATGATGATCGCCAAAAATGAGGCTGCGTATGATGAAATACGGCATCTGCTGAAGGAAAGAAGAATCGAGAAAACATACGAATGCCTTGTATTCGGATGTCCAAGCCCCGGGGAGGCCATATTGACTGCCTGGCTCATCAAGGACGCGAAGGCGGGCAAAGTCGCCATTCACAAAACACAGCGGGAAGGCGCGCTCCATATCGTCACAGCGTACAGAACGCTGAAAGCGGGAGCAATTTCCCGCCTTGCCGTTACGCTGCACACCGGGCGCACGCATCAGATCAGGGCGCACATGGCTTCGATTGCCTGTCCGCTCGTGGGGGACGATGTATACGGAAACAGGGAAGCAAACCGCAGCCATAAAGCAAGAAAGCTGTGCCTTTGCGCTACGGGGCTGACACTGTTTTCCGATGGCTTGCTTTCCTACCTTCGGGATCAACATTTCAGCATCAAAGCGCCGTTTTAAGGGAGATCGCTATGCAAAGAAAAATCCGGCTGATCGCCGCCGACATGGATGGAACGCTGCTCAACAGCAGGTCGCAGCTGACGGATTTTACCATCGCTGCCATCCATGAAGCGCAGTCAAAGGGGATCATATTCGCCATCTGTTCGGGGAGATATCTGGAAAATATTCAGATATTATTAAAAGATGCTGGCATCGAATGCCCGATCATCGCGCTGAACGGATGCGTGGTGCAGGCGGGGGAGAAGCGTGTGCATACGGAGTTTATGGCAAAAAACACGGTGTCCCGTTTGCATGAAGCGTTTGAGCGCGCCGGCGCGTCTTACTATTTGTTCGGACCTCAAAGCGTAACGGCGCGCAGGCCTGGACAGCGTCACCACTCGGAAATCAGCTATGCCAAAAGGCTGGAAGAGGAATGGGGCATTACCTTTTCAAAGGGGAAAGAAGCGGCCGAGGCCGCCTCTCAAAAGGAGCAGTTCAAATATTTCGTCTATCAGGATTTTGAAAGCTGCACGATAGAGCAGGCCTTTGAATCCGCCAAGGACATTCCCGGCATCGCTTTTACCCGATCGGGCAACGAGAGTTTTGAAGTCATGCCGCTTGACGTCGATAAAAAAAGCGGGCTTGAGCGTCTTGCCCGATATCTCAATATTCCCATGAGCGAAGTCATGGCGATAGGGGATCATGATAACGATATTCCCATGCTGAAAGCGGCCGGTCTCGGCGTAGCCATGGGGAACGCCGTGGAGGGAGCCAAACGCGCCGCCGATATTGTCACCGAATACAACAACGACGATGGCGCTGCAAAGGCAATCATTCGGTTCGCACTGCATCCGTTTCCCAGCAATGGATAAAGGGATCGGATAGGATATAATCAAGAGCGCCGTTCATTTGATCGGTCAGCTGTGCAAGGATGCTCTGCGCCATTTCTTCTTTCAGCAGCAGCGTCAGAGAAACGGCGGCGCCATAGGCCGTTTCTTCGATCAATGCGTCCTTTTCACCTTTTAAAAAGAACTGAATTCTGTCCCACATCGGGTAGGGGATATCTGCAATCAGGCGCTGCGTCGGCACTTTGGCGATGATGCGCGCTTTTTGTACGCCTAAGGTACAGGCATGGCTGTACGCGCGCACCAGTCCGCCCGTTCCCAGCAGGATACCTCCGAAATACCGTACCACCACCGCGCACACGTTGACCAAGGCGTTGTTTTGCAGAACGCCCAAAATGGGAAGCCCGGCTGTTCCACTGGGCTCCCCATCATCGGAATAGCGCATGACGCCCGCATTTACGCCGATGATGTAGGCATAGCAATGATGCGTGGCCTTCGGGTGCATACGGCGCACCGTGTCGAGGGCATCGAGCGCGGCATCCTCTTGTCCGCACGGAAAGACATACGCAATAAAACGGCTCTTCTGTACCGTGTACTCGTCTTCGGACGGCTGTGAAACAGTTTTGAAGCTGTTTATTTTTATGCGTGTATCAAACGGCAATAGCTCTTTTTCCCTCGGCGCAGCAAAAGGCCGTCTTCTTTGGTCAGCATATCGGCGGTGACGCGCATTTCCGCGTCGTTCGCCTTTTCGCCGTCGACCAATACGGCGCCCTGCGTCACCATCTTGCGCGCGTCGCTGCGAGAGGAGCACAGCCCGCACAGGTGCAGGAGCGTTGTCAGGCGATTGTCTTCATCCAGCATCGCGCCGGTGACTTCGAAAGTGGGGATGTTTTCCAGGCTGCCGCCGGCGCTGGTAAACAGGGCCACCGCGGCAAGCTGCGCCTTTTCGGCCTCCTCTTCGCCGTGCACAAGCTTGGTGCATTCGTAGGCCAGTATCTTCTTTGCTTCGTTGATGTCGCTGCCTTCCAGGCGGCTGAGCCTGCGTACCTCATCCATCGGCAGGAAGGTAAGGAGGCTTAAGCACTTTTCAACGTCCGCATCCGCAACGTTGCGCCAGTACTGGTAGAAGTCATAGGGCGAGCACATATCCGCGTCCAGCCAGAGCGCGCCTTTTTCGGTTTTTCCCATTTTGACGCCTTCGCTGTTGAGCAGCAGCTTAAACGTGCAGGCAAAGGCCGCTTCGCGCTCTTTGCGCCGGATCAGATCGGCGCCGGCCAGCATGTTGCTCCACTGGTCGTCGCCGCCCATCTGCAAACGGCAGCCGTACTTGTTAAACAGCATCAGGAAGTCATACGCCTGCATGGGCATATAGTTGAACTCCAGCAGGGTCAGGCCGCGCTCGTACCGCTGCTTGTAGCATTCCGCTGTCAGCATGCGGTTGACGGAAAAGAGAGAACCTACATCCCGCAAAAATTCCAGATAATTCAGGTTCAGCAGCCAGTCGGCGTTGTTGACCATGATTGCTTTTCCCGAAGAAAAGTCGATGAAGCGGCTCAGCTGTTTTTTGATGCCTTCCGCATTGTTTAGAACGGTTTCTCGCGTCATCATTTTGCGCATATCCGTTTTGCCGCTGGGGTCGCCGATCATGGCGGTGCCGCCGCCCACCAGCGCGATGGGACGGTGCCCGGCGCGCTGCATATGCGCCATGGCGATGATCGGGATGAAGTGGCCGAAATGCAAGCTGGAAGCAGTCGGATCAAACCCCACGTAGAAGGGCGTTTCTTCTTTTTCCAGCTGCTCGTAGAGCTCGTCCTCAAAGGTTACCTGGGCAATGAATCCGCGTTCTTTTAAGGTATCCAGAATGTGCATGGTGCAACCTCCGTATGATTATTATTCAAAACAGGTGGCAAGGATTTCCATTCCGCGGCGGATTGTGGAAACATCGGCGTTGGAGAAATTAAGGCGGAAGGTGTTTTTATGTCCGCCCTCCGGGTAGAAGGGTTCGCCCGGCACAAAGGCCACGCCATTTTCGACCGCCCTTTCGAAATAGGGCCGAATATCTTCACCCTCGTCTATCGCAGCGAAGATAAACAGACCGCCTTCGGGGCGTGTAAAATGACGAACGCGCGGGATGCCTGCCAGTCCCTCCAGCATGGCGTCCATCTGCCGGCCATACACCTTGCATACGTCGGTTACCTGCGGGACAAGCAGGTTTCTTGAAAGGTAGGCGTGCACGATCGCCTGATTCAGCGTGGCCGTATGCACGTCTGCCGATTGCTTGCAGATGGCGCATTTCCGAATCAGCTGCGAATCGCCCGCCATAAACCCCACGCGGAGCCCGGGGGAAATGACTTTGGAAAAGCTGCCAAGCAGGGTGACCCAGCCCTCTCGATCAAAAGACTTGATGGATGGCAGCGCCTCTCCCGCGTAGCGCAGCGAGCGATAGGGATCATCCTCCGCCACCAGCATATGATACTCTGCCGCCAGTTTAGCCACTGCTTTGCGGCGGTCAAGGCTTAAGGTAATCCCGGTCGGGTTCTGAAAGGTAGGGATGGTGTACAGCATTTTGGGGCGATACCGCTTGATCATGGTTTCCAACGCGTCGATCATGATACCGTCATCGTCGCTGGGAACGGAAACGACATTTGCTTCCATGATCCGCATGCATTGGATGTTGCCTAAAAATGTCGGGCTTTCGACCAGCACGATATCTCCGGGATCAATATAGGCCTTGCACAAAAGATCCATTGCCTGCGAAGAACCGGTCACGGGCAATATCTCCTCCATGGCAGCTATCGCCCCAAACTCTTCCTTTAAGTAGGGAATCAGAGACTCTTTAAAGGGCGTATAGCCTTCCGTCGGCCCATACTGCAACAGCTTTTTGCCGTCCGATAGCAGGAGCTCATGCGCTATGTCGGCAATCTGCTCATTGGGCAGGGCAAAGCTGGCGGGGTTTCCGCCGGCGAAAGAGATCATGCCGGGTTTTGCCGTCAGCTTCAGCAATTCACGGATGGCGCTGCCGCTGATGGGCGCCATTCGTTTGGCGAAGGTCCACTCAATACTCATGTTGCTTCTTTTCCTCCTGATCGTAAAACACCCTCCTCCAGTTGCCTGAAGGAAGGCGTTTGGCACGCGGTACCACTTCCCTTTGCACATAAAAGTGCCTATATGGATCGCTCCCGCGCTGTAAACGGCGCACCGTTGAACGCCTACACAATATAAAACACCTTCAGCGTCAGGCTCGGGGATGTATTTCGCCATTCGGTAGTGTTTTCTTGCACCAAACGAAAACTCTCTTTAACTGCCCGCAACGGTTACTTCTTCCCGTCATTGCCCTGTTATTATAGGCTGTATGCCGTTTTGCTGTCAAGCACCGGAATATGCTATAATGCCCGCAATGAATGGGGAGGGAATGGCGATGATCAAAGCAGTGATATTCGACCTCGACGGCGTGCTCGTATCCACGGACGACTGCCACTATGAGGCTTGGCTTCAAATGGCGCGGGAGGAGGGCATTCCGTTTGACAAAGAAATCAACAAACGCCTTCGCGGCGTCAGCCGGATGGATTGTCTGGATATCATCCTTGAAAAAAGCGCGCGCGTTTATACCGAGCAGGAAAAGCTTGCGCTGGCCGAAAGAAAAAACAGCTACTATATGGAAAAAATCGGCCGTTTAACCAGTGAAAACATACTGCCCGGAGCCAAAGAGACGGTGCTTGCGCTCAAAGAAAACGGCATCAAGGTGGCCGTCGGCTCTGCCAGCAAAAACACGCCCGCCATCCTAAAACGCCTGGCGCTTGATACCCTGTTTGACGCCGTGGCCGATGGCAACGGCATCAAGCGCGGCAAGCCCGATCCCGAAGTATTCCTGTTGGCGGCAAAGAAGATGGGGGTTGAGCCGGAAGGCTGCCTTGTTGTGGAAGATGCGGATTCGGGCGTTGAGGCCGCCGTCAACGGCAATATGAAGGCCCTGGGGGTCGGCACCGCGCGCTTTCATCCCAAGGCTTCCATATCGGCAATCGATCTGAGCCGGATCGATCTTATGCGGTTGATTCGAGAGGGGAAGGTGTAACGCCTTCCTCATTTTTTGATAATGAATTTATTCTCCGTCCCTTTCATCAGGCGATCAATATTTTTTCGATGCCGCCAAACGCCCAACGCAAGCAGCGTCAGACAGAACGCCCCTTCCAAAAGAACGGGATAGCGGAACAGGCATAGCACGGTCGTTACGGCGAGCAACGTCAGGCTGCCCACAGACACATAACGGAGCAGCGCAATCACTGCCACAGCCGCCAACATGCCGATGATGGCTTCCATAGGAAACAGATACAGCAGCACCGCGCAGGAGGTTGAGATCCCTTTGCCGCCCTTAAAGCCATAGAACACGGGCCAATTGTGCCCGATCACCACGAACAGCCCCGCAACCAGCGCTCCGGCGCGGCCAAGCAGCAGGTCGGCCGGCACGACAGCGACCATGCCCTTTAAGAAATCGCCTATAAAGGTGGCAATGCCGAGTTTAATGCCAAGAACGCGCGAAACATTCGTAGCGCCGGTGCTTTTGCTGCCCAGCATGCGGATATCTTTCCCGCTGTTCTGCGACAGAAGCAGGCCGGTAGAAATGCAGCCCAGCAAATAGCTGATGAGGGCACAGAGCAAATAATAAAAAATCATCGGGATTCACCGTCCTTATTGCGCTCGCGCAGCATAAAGCGTATGGGCGTTCCGGAAAAACCGAAGCTCTTGCGAAGCTGATTTTCAAGATACCGTTCGTAGGCAAAGTGCATCAGCTCGGGATCGTTTACAAACAGCAGGAAAGTCGGGGGATAAACGCCCTGCTGGGTGGCATAATAGATTTTCAAGCGGCGGCCGCCCGTCATCGGCGGCTGCAAAACGATTTGGGCGTCGCCTAAGACTTCATTGAGCAGGCCTGTCGGAATGCGTTTTCCGGCCTGCGCATAGACCTGATCGATCGTCTCCCATACCAGATGCGTTCGCTGCCCGGTCAAGGCCGAAATAAACAGCACGGGGGCGTAATCCATAAAGTTGAGATCGCTTAGCACTTCTTTTTGATACTTTTCCAGCGTGCCCGTTTCTTTTTCAATATCGTCCCATTTATTGACCACGATGACGCAGGCTTTTCCTTCTTCGCGCGCAATGCCCGCGATCTTGGTATCCTGCTCGGTCACGCCGTCCCTGGCGTCGATTACCAGCAGCACCACATGGCAACGCCGTATGGCGGCAAAGCTGCGGATGACGCTGTACCGCTCAATAGACCCCTCTTCAACGGCGCGCTTGCGGCGGATGCCCGCTGTATCGATCAGATTGTATTTGGTGCCGTCTTCGCGCTCAAAGAGGGTATCGATTGCATCGCGTGTCGTGCCGGGAATATCGCTGACCATAACTCGTTTCTGCCCCAGCAGACGGTTAACGAGCGAGCTTTTGCCCACGTTGGGGCGGCCGACAATGGCAACCTGAATCGTTTCGCCTTCTTCTGTTTCGGTTTCTTCAACCGTTTCGGGCAGATGCGCGACGATTTCATCCAATAGATCGCCCAGCCCCAGCATATTCGCGCTGGAAATGCCGACAGGGGTTCCAAGGCCCAGCTCGTAATACTCGTAAATGCCATCGTTTAAGCCTGCATGATCCAGCTTGTTGACCACCAGCAGCACCGGGCGGTTGGCGGCGCGCAGGTAATCGGCAATCTCGTGGTCCTGAGGGACAAGCCCATCCCTTGCGTCGGTAAAAAAACAGATGACGTCGGCTGTATCAATGGCCATCTGCGCCTGATCGCGCATCTGGGAAAACAGCACGTCCTCGCTCTGCATGTCGATACCGCCGGTATCGACCATGGTGAAACGGCGGCCGCACCATTCCACATCCGCGTAGACCCTGTCGCGCGTTACGCCGGGCATATCTTCCACAATGGAAATGCGGCGGCCTGCGATGACGTTGAAAAAAGTGGATTTGCCGACGTTGGGACGGCCAACGATGGCAACGATCGGGACATTCTTTGACATAGGTTTCTCCTTAGCTGCAAAGCATACGGTAAAATACTTCGCCGTCGTTATCAACAATACGGCAGGGGACGGACAGACGCCGGGCAAACTCCTCAAAGCGCATATCGTCGAGGAAGAGGGAACGGTCGCTGTTCAACATCGCTTCCGCTATCAGCACTTCATCGGCATCGACGCCTTTAAGCTGCTCCAGAAGATCTCCGGCCGTGATAAGCCCGGTCACGGTTACCGTTTTGCCGAAGAAATGATTGATGATCGGCAGCACCGTGGCATTGACCCCTTTGGGCGCAAAGCGCTCCACCCACTTTTTCATGTACGGCGCAACGGAGGTGCCGCAGGGCAGCACTACTTTGCGGGGTCTTGTTTCTAAATCCTGCTGCGTTTGGGATGCTGCGGCAAGCTCGTCTTCGAATTTCCGCAGCATACCGATGCCGTTCTCCAGCTGCGGAAACCCGTCGTACATTTCGCGCGGCGGGATGGGGGAAGAAACAATAGAAATAAACTCATCCGCCGGAAAGGCGAAGTGATCCCCGTACTTCGCCATAGAGCGCTGCTGTGTTCTTTGTACGATTTCCAGCACTTTTTCGGCCTGCTCCTTCGTATAAGGCTCCAAGTGGTACAAACCGTCGCGAAACCTTGTCAGCCCTACGGGCACCAGCGCCACGGAAAGCGCGTGGGGGCGCAGGCTATAGAGATCGTTGAGCGTGTTTTCCAGCACGGCCCCGTCATTTTCATTGGGGCACAGCACAACCTGACAGTGGAACGATATTCCGTTCTCTGAAAGCTTTTTTAGGCGCGGCAGCAACTCGCCGGCCAACCTGTTCCTGAGCATTCTTTTTCGGTCATCCGGTCCGGTTGCCTGAACGGAAATATACAGGGGACTGGGTTTTCTCTTTAAAATGCGGCCGAATTCGTTTTCGCCGACATTGGTCAGGGTGATGAAGTTGCCCATCATCAAGGAATAGCGCCAGTCATCATCCTTGATGTACAAGGAGGGCCGCATCCCCTTGGGCATTTGATCGACGAAGCAGAAAATACAGTTGTTTGTACATGCTCTGGGCGGAGGCAAGGCGGAAGCTGCCAGCGTAACGCCCAGCGGAGCCTCGCTGGGTTTGATGATATCGACTTCGCAGGGCGGCTTCCCCTTCCGTTCAATAAGCAGACAGACATGCCGGACAGCGGTCAATGCCTGATAATCAATATCGTCTACGACGCGCTCGCCGTTGATGGTATGGATGACGTCGCCGGCTTTTAACCCTCTCCGCGCCGCCGGGCTGCCCACCATAACAGAAGCTATTGTGACCATACATCCTCCTTCGCATCATGTGCATTATGGTGGATTTCAACTGCGTTGTCAAGAAAGCGCCACGCCCCGTCCACAGCTGCGGTAAAAAAGACTTGGGCTCGAATAGAACCTGTGCATAAAAAATATTTGACTGCCGGGCAAAAGAGTGATATATTACCACTTGCGTCACGATACGGAGAGTTGGCTGAGTGGTCTAAGGCGCACGACTGGAAATCGTGTGAACGTTAATAGCGTTCCCAGGGTTCAAATCCCTGACTCTCCGCCAAAGAGGTTCGAAGAACATTCGAATCTCTTTTTTTCATGTGTTTTTCGGAAGCATATATTGACATTGTAAAAAACGGCCTATATAATGCCCTGTATGGCATATAGGAGGTTTACGATGTCGGAATCAATGATGTTCACGCCGGAATATGACAGCGCGGAGGTTTCACCTTTTAATGTTGAAGGCTTACATACCCCGGACAGCTTGGCGGCGGAGAGCGGGGTCTGGATATCCTCTGCCGGTTCTGCGATGCTGCCGGTCGGCAAGCATACGATCAAGCAGCAGGAGAATTGGGTGTGGATGGCCACCCAGAGCGGAGATTGTGTTTTCCATTCGCCCGACGCCACCTTTCAGATGAAAACGCGCGACTGCTGCATGATACCGCCGCATACGCCGGGTATTGTGCTGGAAGCAACGCAGGAGACCCGGCTGATCTGGATGACCATCGACGGCCGTCTGGCTGGGCAGTTCCTGCGCCAGATGGGCGCGATCAGCCATCGTCCCATGAAGCAGGGTGCGTTGCCCTCTCAGATGAAGCTGGCGCGCCATATCGTGCAGGCGGCCGTTCGCATCCAGGCATCGCAGGAGGGCGCTTCCGCGCAGCTACAGCAGCTTTTATGGGCCATGCTGGCTTCCCACAGCGGCCAGCCCGTCGCCATGGATGCGGTGCTGTCCCACGAGATCGCCAAGGTTGTCGACGCCATGCGCCGCAACCAGTACCAGGACAGTTTTTCCTTGAACGATATGGCCAATATCAGCCGTATGCCCGTGGAAACGTTCAGAAAACGCTTTGTATCCGAAGTGGGTATGCCGCCGCAGAGCTATCAGCTTTTTTGCAAAATGGAGAGAGCCAAAACGCTGCTGAAGGACGGTTACACCGTGAAGCAAACCGGCGTTGAAGTGGGCATGAGCGACCCCTACCATTTTTCCAAGACGTTCAAAAACATTGTCGGCATGAGCCCCTCAATGTACTGCAAGACCACGCAGGAATAATGCTGAACGAAAAGGCTGTTTGTGCCACGCATCCGCTGCAGCTGGCCTATATCGGCGATGCCGTATATGCGCTGCTGATCCGAAGGATGCTGGTGGAAAAAGGCGGGAAAATGAAAGACCTGCATAAGCAATGCACCGCCATGGTATGCGCCTCCGCTCAGGCATCGCTGCTGAGCAGCATCCTGCCGCAGCTTACGGATGAAGAAGCGGACATTGTGCGCAAAGGGCGAAACGCCCATGCCAAGCACGCAGCGCCCCGTTCCGTCACCGCCGGTGAATATGCGCAGTCCACCGCTTTTGAAGCGCTGATCGGTTTTTTGTATATGCTGGGCAGAACCGAGCGGATTGCTGAACTGCTGCTGCCCTTTGTCGCCCAAAGAACGGAGGAATGAGATGCCCCGTGTATCACTGAATGTCGCGCTTCTTTCCTGCTCTTCCGGCCGGGAGAAAATTGCCGCCATGGCTGCAAAGATGTGCTATTCCAAAGCGACGCTTGCTGAGATGCAGGAAAGAATATCCTCTGCCGATCAGGCCGCGTTTTTGCAAACCATTCTGGAAACCGGCCATCTTTCCGTGGTGGAGCACATCAGCTTCACCTTTGGCATTGAAGGCGTCAGCCGGGTGCTGCTTGCGCAGCTGACCCGCCACCGCATTGCCTCTTTCAGCGTGCAGAGCCAGCGTTATGTGTCCTATCAGAACGGTTTTTCGTTTATCATTCCGCCCAATATTGAAGCGCTCGGCCCTGAAGCCGTGCAGGAATACGAACGGCAGATGAGCGAAATGCATCATTGGTATCTTGCATGGCAGGAAAGGCTGAAAAAGGGGGAAAGGGGCAACGAAGACGCTCGCTTTGTGCTCCCCAACGCCTGTGAAACCAAGCTAGTACTGACCATGAACGTGCGCGAGCTGCTGCACTTTTTCAGCCTCAGGTGCTGCAACCGCGCACAATGGGAAATTCATCGGCTGGCAGATGAAATGCTGAAGATATGCAAACGGGAAGCGCCGGTACTGTTTATGAACGCCGGGCCGGGCTGCGTCCGCGGAGCATGCCCGGAGGGCAAAAAAACCTGCGGCCAGGTCAAAGCGGTCCGCGAAAAATACAAAAAGAAGGAAACAAACTAAATGGGATACTACGATAGACTTAAGCGCGATAACAAGGATAAGCGCGCGTTCACAGAGGAAAAGCCCGAGCGCCGCTATGCCAAGACCAACCGGTATTCGGATGAAAGATCGTCTTCTGCCGGACGCCCCGGCAGGGTTTTCGAAGCGCGCCCCTCGAACTATTCGAAGCCGGGCCGCTTTGACGATAAGCGCTTTGATCGTCTTAGCGACAAGGATGGCCGAAAGAAGCCCACTTTTAAAAACGAATTCCGCGGCGTAAAGGAAGGCAGGCCCTTTGGAAAACGGAAGTTTGATGAGGGGCGCTCCTTTGACTATCCGTTTAAGAAAGTGCCCTCTGAAAAGCCGGCGTTCAGGCCGCCTGTTAAGCAGCAGTTTGCCGTGCCTGTAAAGTGCGTAGCGCCGCAGGAAACGCAAACAACGCCCTTTGAGCAGGATGAAAACCTGCTTTTTGGCCGCAACCCCATCCGTGAAGCGTTGAAGTCAGGACGCGATATCGAAAAAATGCTTGTGTCCGAAGGCGATCTTTCCGGTTCCGCCAGGGAGATACTGTCCATGGCCCGCAAAGCCAATATCAAGATTCAAGTGGTGGAAAAATTCCATCTGGATCATCTTGCGCGCAACCATCAGGGCATGGTCGCCTATGCTTCGGCATACCAGTATGCCGAGGTGGACGATATGCTGGCGCTGGCTGAAGAAAAAGGGGAAAAGCCTTTCCTGATCGTCCTCGATCAGATCACCGATCCCCATAACCTTGGCGCCATCATCCGTACCGCTGCCTGCTGCGGCGCGCACGGCGTCATCATCCCGCGCCACAGGGCGGTCGGTTTAACCTCTGCCGCCGTAAAAACCTCATCCGGTGCGGTGGAGTATGTGAAGGTTGCCCGCGTGACCA
The DNA here is from genome assembly GCA_964522425.1 of uncultured Oscillospiraceae bacterium. Taxonomy (GTDB): domain Bacteria; phylum Bacillota; class Clostridia; order Christensenellales; family Aristaeellaceae; genus DTU024. The sequence continues at coordinate 1,214 of CAZFUT010000045.1, read as the reverse complement.
ACATTGCGCAAACGCTTAAGCAGCTGAAGCAAAAAGGAATATGGGCTTTTGCTGCCGATATGGCCGGAAGGGATTACCGGCAGGCGGATTTTTCCGTCGGTACGGCGATGGTGATCGGCAACGAAGGCGAGGGCATCAGCCCGGTGGTACGCAGCCAGTGCGACGATGTGGTGTCCATTCCGATGGTCGGCGAGATCTCTTCTATGAACGCTTCCGTGGCCGCAGGCATTCTCATGCACGCCGTCTATTGCGCCCGCAGCAAATAAATTATGCCATGGATAAGTTTGAACACACAGATAGCGTTGAACATGTATCCTTTGATGAGTTTCCCGAAGAAGAGGAAGTCATCGCCGCGCAGCAGGGGGATAAGGACGCGCTGCTGTATATCCTGAACAAATACAAGCGCGTGGTTCGATTAAAGGCAAGAAGCTATTTCCTGATCGGCGCGGATCACGAGGACCTTGTGCAGGAAGGCATGATAGGGCTCTATGAGGCGATCCGGGATTTTAAACCGGATCGCCAGAGCTCATTTTACGCTTTTTCGGAGATGTGCATTAAACGGCAGATCATATCCGCCATCAAGGCGGCCACCAGGCAGAAGCATATCCCGCTCAACAGCTATATTTCGTTTAACAGGCCCATATATGACGAAGCCCCCGAAAGGACGCTGCTGGATACCATCGAAGCCCGAGCGGGCGACCCGGAAGAAATGCTGATCGACCAGGAAGACCTGATGAATATAGAAGCGCATATGCAAAAGGTGCTCTCTCCCTTTGAACGGGACGTATTGAATTTGTTCATCGATGGGAGAAGCTATCAGGAAATATCCGAGCAGCTGGGCAAGCATCAAAAGGCGGTAGACAACGCATTGCAGCGCATTAAGAAAAAAACCAAACGGTATTTGCGTGAAACAAAAAATCAAGCAAACCATGGTTGACAATTCCAGATGTTTTCGATAGAATGACAAAGGTTTATTTGCGGGTGTAACTCAATGGCAGAGTTCTAGCTTCCCAAGCTAGCTACGTGGGTTCGATTCCCATCACCCGCTCCACTCGTCCATTGCGGGTTACCGCATTGGCAGGATCCGGCTTCACAGCCGGTGGATCTTCGCCGGATTACTGCCCGGCAAAAACCGTAATAATTTGGAGGAGAAAAGAGCAATGGCAAAGGAAAAATTTGAGCGCAAAAAGCCGCACGTAAACATCGGAACGATC
>CAZFUT010000044.1:0-21611 GCA_964522425.1 uncultured Oscillospiraceae bacterium | reverse complement strand
TAGCATGATAGCGGGAATACAGCAATATTGGCCTCAGCGCCCTGAAAAAACGCACGGCCGCTTTTCAAAAAGAAAACCCCCGCTGCGCAGGCAGCGAGGGCAGAAGCCGATCGCGGTCAATTACTCTTCCAGGCTGAAGCTGTCTTTGTCCGCGCCGCACAGGGGGCAGACCCAGTCTTCGGGAAGATCTTCCCACTTGGTGCCGGCGGCGACGCCGTTATCCACATCGCCTTCCGCTTCGTCGTACACATAGCCGCACAGGTCGCATACATAACGTTTCATAATGCTTTGTTTCCTCCTCTTTGAACGGGGTGATGTTCAGGCTTTCCACAGGCCGTGCAGGTTGCAGTAGGCGTACACATTGACCACTTCATCGCCGGGGAGAAGGGCAAACTGTACTTCGGGCTGGCTGCCGGCCTTGAGCTCTTTGCGCTGGTTGCCCTGCTTGGTCTGCAGCGCGACCCAGTTGATCTGGTGTTCTTCGGTCATGGGGTGGGGAGCGGAGCCGATCTTAACGGTAACGACGCCGCCTTCCACGGAGTAGACGGGCACGTGTTTTTCCTGCGAGGCATCGACGCTGCCGGGGATGATCTCCTGCATTTCTTCGCCGCAGCAGAATACGCGCACACCGGCGTCATAGACATGGGAAACGATATTGCCGCAATGTTTACATAGGTAAAATTTCATGGGGCGCCACCTCCTCTTTTTCTTGGGAACAGCATACAAATAAAAGTTCCGTGTGTCAAGTTGAACCGCTTGTTCTGCCTTGCGTTGCTTGACAAAAACAAAGTCCAAACCTACAATGACAATGTACCCTTTTTCAGAGAGGATAAACGCGTGGCTGAAAAAAGAAGGGTCCGATCGGCCAAATATTTGCATGTGCCGCATCAGCAAGCCGATACGACCCCCGAGGGCGATGCATGGGCGCCGCCCGTGCAGGCGGTGCCGGAGAGGATGGAGCCTCAGGCATTCGGCTTCGTCGAAGCGAGGCCCTATGACCCCATGGCCGATGCGGCATGGGCGGAGGATGCGCCGCCTGAGCCGCCGCCCGTGCCTCAGGTGCCTGGAAGGGCGCGGGGACGGGCCGTATACATTGCCCTTTCCTGCCTGTGCCTGCTGGCGCTTTCGGCGATGGGGTATGCCGTCGTTTCCGCGCGGCAAACGCTGCCCGCCTTTCAGGCAAAGCAGCGCGCGCTTCGGGCGGGTACTTTTTTTGAGGGCGTTTATGTGGACGGCGTGCCGCTGGGCGGCATGACGATGCAGCAGGCCGAAGCGGCCTTTCTCGCGCATCAGGCCGCAAAGGGCGATATATTGCATCTTACGGTGGAAGCGGCGGGCAGACAGTGGACGGTCACGGAAAACGAGATCCCCTTTACCCGCAACGCCGACGCCGTCCTCAAGCGCGCCTACGCCATCGGCCGCAAAGGCTTTGTCTGGATGGGGGAAAATGCGCTGACGCCCTTTGAAACGCGCTGGCAGCATACCTTGCAGACCAAGCGCGACGGGGCGCATTTCACGACCCGGGTAACCTATCAGGCGCAGGATGTACGGCGGGTCTGCCGTGAGATTGCGGCGCAGGTGGACAGAGAGGCAGTGAACGCCGTCATCGCCACCTTCGATTACGATACGCGCGCCTTCACCGTCACGCAGGATGTGCCCGGCGTGAAAATGAACGCGGAGCGCCTGTATGAAGCCATGCAGGCGGCGCTGGACACCGGCCGGTACGACGCGCGCATTGCGGCGGAAACCGAGCAGGTCCTGCCGCTTGTCACCAGCGTGTCGCTGCAAAACGGCTTTGCGCGCCTGTCGGAAGCCTCTACGAAAACGACGGACGATCAAAAAAGAAACACCAACATTTCCCTGGCCGCGCGCGCCATCACCGGCACCTGCGTTATGCCGGGGGAAACCTTCTCGTTTAACGCGTCCACCGGCCGGCGCACCGCCGAAAAGGGCTACCAGCCCGCGCCCGCCATATACGACGGGGCCACGCAGGACGAGATCGGCGGCGGCGTATGCCAGGTGTCTTCCACCCTGTTTAACGCCGCGGCGATGGCCGACATGACCATCCTTGCCCGTTCGCCCCATGCGTGGCCGTCCAGCTATATCGATAAGGGGCTGGATGCCACCGTCAACTGGCCGAACCTGGATTTTCGGTTCCGCAACGACAAGGGTACGCCCGTGTTCATCGTCGCGCGGTACGAAAAAAGAACCGTTACGGTGGAAATGTACGGCATGCGCTCCTACGCGGGCGAGAGCATCGCGCTGGAAACCAGAACGCTCAGGGAAACGCCGCCGGAAACGGAACCGGAATACCGCGAGAACCTTGAACTGCCGCCCGGCACACAAGAGGTAAAGCGCAAGGCGAGGACGGGTTATCTTGTGCAGACCGACCGTGTCTACCTGCGCGACGGGCAGGAGATACGCCGCGAAACGCTCTGCACCTCCGACTACCGCGCGATACGCCAACTGATCGAGTTTCATTGAGGACCAATATGCGCAAAGGCGATAAGAAAAAACAGGACATCCTGGCCTCGGCCGAAACGCTGTTCTGCCGGAAGGGGTATGACCGCACCACCATAGAGGATATTCTGGCCTCCCTTCACTGCTCCAAGGGCAGCTTCTACCATCACTTTGAAAGCAAGATGCAGGTGCTGGAGGAGCTGGCCATGGCGCGCGTTTCGGGCTGCTTTGAGCGCTTTATGGAAACGCCGCACGCAAGCTGGACGGATCGGCTGAACGGCCTTCTCTACCACTGTTCGCCCTTTGACAAGCAGGATGAGGATTTTCTGGCCGTTATGCTGTCCCTCTCCGTACAGGGCGAGGGCGCGGTGATCCGCCAGCGCATCGACGACGCGCGCAGACGGCTCTTTCTTCAGCCCATGGCGGAAACCGTTGAACAGATGAAAAGAGAAGGCGCGGCTTTTTTTCGGGAGAACGAGCTGCCGATGCTCCTGTGGGAGAGCCATCTGGCCTTTGGGCACACGCTGGTGCGCACCGTGGTAAACGCCCTGTATACCGATGAAAACGCCGCGCAGAAATGCGTAACCCTGCTGAATTTGGCGCGTTTCCAGTGGCAGCGGCTGCTGGATGTGCCCTATGGCAGCGTGATCATTGTGGATGCGGGGGAACTGTACGAAACGGTGCAGAAGGCGTACAGGCGTTTGTCCGGCTTCCTGCCGGGCGGCGCTTTCCAAATGCAGACCCATATACGCGGCCTTTAATCCCTCATCATTCAAGGAGAGTTGCATGAAGATACTGAAGACCCTGCTGCTGCTGTCCCTCGCGCTGACGCTTGCCCTGCCCGCTCTGGCCCTGGAAACGGCTGCGCCGTCCGCCGCCCCCGCGCTGCCGGAAGCGGAAAAGGAACCTGTGCCCGAAGGCGGGTGCGAGATCGTGGTCACCATCGGCGGCGACTGTACCTTAGGCAGCGAGGACGATAAGTGGGGGGAAGACTCCTCCTTTATCCAGCATATTCTGCGCATGGGGTACCTGTACCCTTTCGCCCACATGAGGAGCATGTTTGAAAAGGACGATCTGACGATCGTCAACTTTGAGGGCGTGCTGGCCGAAAAGCCCAGCGGCAAGGTGGCGAAAACCTATAATTTCCGCGCGCCCGTCGATTTTGCCAGGATACTCCCCTTAAGCAGCATCGAAGCGGTGACGCTGGGCAACAACCATTCGGGCGATTACGGTCAGCAGGGCTTTGACAGCACGGTGAAGGCGCTGGATGACGCCAAGGTAAGCTGGTTCGTCGACTGCCCGCAGGGCAATCAGGTGTATGTGTACGAGAAGGACGGCGTCAGGATCGGCTTCCTCGGCTTCTATGTGGGCTACTGGCGCTCCAACCGCGGGCGCATCAGCCAGTCGCTCAAGGAACTGAAGGAAAAAGGCTGCGCCACCATCGTGGCCATCATGCACGGCGGCAGCGAGTATTCCCAGCGGCACGACGGCTCCCAGAAAAAAATGGCCATGTCCTGCATCGAGCAGGGGGCCAGCGTGGTGATCGGCCATCACCCGCATGTGCTGCAGGGGCTGGAAAGGGTGGGCGACGCCACCATCGTCTATTCGCTGGGCAATTTCGCCTTTGGCGGCAACAAGCGCATCAAGCCCATGGCGGATACGGCGCTGGTGGTGCAGGCGCGTTTCCTGTTTGACAAGGATAAGCGGTATGCGGGCCACCAGCTGACGCTGCACCCCATCCACCCCACCGGTACCTTCAGCGAGGTCAACAATTTCCAGCCCATTTTTGCCACCGGTTCGGAGGCGCAGCGCATCATGGGCATTCTGCAAAGCGATACCGCTTCCTTTACGCTGATGCCCTTTGTGGAAGGAAAGGGCGCCTTGCAGGCTTTCGTGCCCGCGCCGGTTCCTAAAGTGCCTTCCGATCCGATGGATGTCCACATCCTGATGGAAACGATGTAACCGCCAGCGCGGTAAGCAGGCTTTAAGGAACCGATTTCATGGGCGTATTGAGCATTTCCAGCTCGCTTTCCTCCAATATCCGGCGGAAATGCCGCGGCGTGGTCGCGTCCGGCACATTTTCTTTCATAAAGTCCAGCTTCATGAACTGCCGAATGGCATAGCTGTCGCAGACCGCATCCTTTACGCCTTCATTCGACAGGGTGAACCAGCTTTGCGGCAAATACATGCTCAGCACTTTCTCAATGCCCTGCGGCGGCCGGCCACGCTTCCCGGCATGGTAATGCGGCTCGATATGCTGCGCCCACTCTTCCCAGGGGATGATTTCCGCCATGATATCCAAAGCCTCCCCGCCTGGATACTCTGCGCCGTCCACTGTATTCTATGTCCGTAAAGCTCTGCTGTTTGATGACAATCCCCAGATGGTCCCTCGTTCTTCTTATCTCAGTTATACACCATAAAACAGAGTGAATGAAGAAAATTTATATGATTCAATCAGCGGCTCCTTAAATGATCTGACCAATGCAGTAACTAAAATTGCTAAGAATATCAAGATATATCTTTTGATGTTGTGGCTTGTTGATGATCCATTGTATTTTTCGCAATGCCTTCGTTTGATAGATTTGAAAAGAACGTATTGATTTTTCGTTTTCTTGTCCCCACATATCTGAGTATTCTTTGACTATTCTCGGCCAGTCAATACCATCAATGAGATGGCGCTGCACAATGAAACGCTGATCTTCGCTTAGCGAAGAAATAAGCCCAAAGATATACTGTTTAAATGTCAGCAACTTTTCTTTGTTTCTTTCATCTTCTGCCTTTTTTGATTTTGTTAGCATTGTAAGTTCGGAATCAATTAAAGGAGCTATTTGAATAAGTCGTTTCGTTTGATCCATTGTAATAATCTGCATATTCTTATTCTCCTTATTGAAGCAATTATAGTGCAATTTCAAGAGCGGGGGCATAGCCTGTAAAGCCTATGCCCCCACCGAACCTTAATTAACCGAAATGAATATTGCAATAAATATCTTCTTTTGTTGCGTTTCCTACAATGCCATCAGCATATAATCCTCTATCTGATTGATAGTTGATTACGGCTTGTTTGGTTGTCGGCCCAAAATCTCCATCTTGAGCAATATTCGCATGGTTATACTGGTTCAGAAAGTTCTGAAGTTTAAGCACGTATTGTCCTGTCCTGCCTTCACGCAAGTTTGATGCGCCGAATTCGATACAGCCTTCAACAACATAGCTGGTGGTGTTGCTGACGGACAGATACTCGCGCAGAACATATCCCAATCGTTGCCCGTAGACCGTTGCTGCCCACTGAACAGGATTTTGATAGTTTGCAATAGAAATCGTTGTGCCATTTGGAATTGTTTTCAGAATGGGTGAAGTCCCGTCAGGCGATTGTCGCATATGCAAATTACCATTGATTACACTTGCCAAATATCCCATGATTTAATCCTCCTAATTATTACTTGCGATTTCACTGGCCAGTTCTATCGTGACTTCAGAATAGGGCAATAATAGGATAAATGGAAGTGAAAGAAGTAACGCTATTTGCGAAAAAACGACTTTAATAGTAAGGGAAGCCTTTATTAGCCGTTTGGCTCAGTATTCGGTGTGCTGACGTACTGTACTTCGATGCCTTCCGTGCTTTTGCCCATAACAATATGGTAAAAACTGAAATCATCCTTTCTGAACACAAAAGACCAATACGGTACTTTCCATTCCGAATCGAGATGATCAACCCTAACAAACTCAGCGCTTGTGAGCGGAAAAGCCTCCTGATCCCATTCAGAATACGTGGTGTTCAGGTAATGAAGCGCTTGCTTTATCGCATCCTGATAAGACAGTTCATTCGCTTTCGGAAGGCTATAAATGCGATGGTCGAGGTTTTGATTGAAGTTAGGATACAGCTCCATCAATTCTAAAACCATGTCTCCATATGCAGCTTTGTCTAAATATGACCAATCTTCCATGTTTTGAGGAAGCTTCGCATAGGCAAAGCGCTTCAGAAGATCATCGGGCGTTTGAACGGCGTTCTGATAATCATAAATAAGCTGAATATCTCCTCCTCGAGCGGGCACGAGGATGCGGTATAAGCGATTATCTTGACTAAACCACTTTCGATAGAAAGTTATCTTCCACTGCGGATGATCCGGGTCATCTGCCAAGAAAGAAAATGTTATTATGATATCATCCGAATCTATCATGGAATCCAAATTAGTAGAATGAAGATACTGTTTGGCAGACAGCAGAGCTTCCTCCTGAGAAAGATCTTGTTCGGTGGGAATCGCATAGCGATGATTCAGAATCACGTTCCATTCATCCGGGATGACTAAGTAGGAAGAACAATGCTGCTCAATATCCTCTTGGAGATATTTTTCAAGTTCTTGAGTAAAGCGGTACTGTTCTTCTATGGACAGCGCTCTGAACGGTTTTCCATCAGTAAAGGAATCATACCAGGTACGAATCGGCGTTGGAGAAACCTCAGCACATGCAGAACATGTCAGTAGCAGTAAACACAATACAGCGATCACTTTGTTTTTCATCTTTGATAGGCTCCTTTTTGTGTTTTTACCTATATAACGAATTAATAGCGCATTTTCTTGCATATCAATTCACGTCACATGCCAAACGCAAACCAGTCGACTGTGCGGTTTGTGCTGAAGCTGCCACCAGCCACGATGGAGCACCCGACAGCTGTTTTATTGTGCACCTTAATCACGCCGTTGTCACCGAACCAGTTCGTGCCGATCGCAGAGTAAGTTGCCAGCACCACGGGGATGGAGGCAAATCCTGCCGAAGCATAGTTCACGTAGGTGGCGCTGGTGCCGTTGATGGCCGTCGTGCACGGCGGCAGCGAGTATTCCCAGCGGCACGACGGCTCCCAGAAAAAAATGGCCATGTCCTGTATCGAGCAGGGGGCCAGCGCGGTAAGCAGGCCTTAAGGCTTTGCCGCAAAAAGAAAGGGCAAGCGGTCTTTGCCCGGAAACACTGTCGTACATGCATGAAGCAGCAAATGACGCCGGGTATTGGCCAGCGACGGCCGCCACAGGCGGGCACAGGGAAGAACGAGTTTCCCGCTGCCATGGATCGGATGATTTTCAGGTAAAAAAGGGCAGGCAACGGTATTTCCGCTGTATTTATGGCCGTATCGGCTTGACATCGCGGCAGGCGATATTATAATGACTTCATACCGCACGGAAGGAGGGGGACAGCGATGAAGCGTGAAGCTCGAAACCGGGGCATCCGTATGATGTCTCAAGCCCGTCTGTCCGTTTCCTTTTACGCAGGCAGCGCAGCGTCTTATTTTGATGCCCTGCGCTATTATTTTTATGACCGTTTTCTGTTCAGGCCCATCTGTGGGAACTGCCCGTAACACGCCATGTTGTTCATCAGGGGAGCTCTTCCAGGGATGGGAGAGCTCCTTTTCTGATATTCATTAAGGAGGACGAAACCATGAAAAAAGCACTGGCTATGTTGACCGCCGCTATCCTGATCCTTTGTACGGGCGGGCTTGCGCTCGCGGAAAAAACCACCTATCGCGTCGGCGTCTGCCAATTGGTGCAGCATGCGGCGCTGGACGCCGCCACCTGGGGCTTTCAGGACGCCTTGAAGGAAAAGCTGGGCGACAGCGTTGTGTTCGATGTGCAGAACGCTTCCGGGGATTCCAACACCTGTTCGACGATCGTCAACGGCTTTGTGTCGGGCGGCGTCGATCTCATCATGGCCAACGCGACGCCCGCTTTGCAGAGCGCGGTGGCCGCGACCGGCGATATCCCCATTCTGGGCACTTCCATCACCGACTACGCTACCGCCCTGAACATAGACGGCTGGAACGGCGCGACCGGCATCAACGTGTCCGGCACGTCGGATTTAGCGCCGCTTCAGGAACAGGCCGCCATGCTGCATGAGCTGTTTCCCGAGGCAAAAAAAGTCGGCCTGCTGTACTGCTCCGCCGAGCCCAACAGCAAGTATCAGGTGGAGGTGATCGCCGGACACCTTGCGGAACTGGGCTGCACCTGCACCGAATACACCTTCGCGGATTCCAACGATGTGGCGTCCGTTACGCAGAATGCCTGCGACAACAGCGATGTCCTCTATATCCCCACCGACAACACCGCCGCTTCCTGCACCGAAGCCATCCGCAATGTGCTGGAACCCGCCCGCGTGCCCGCCGTTGTGGGGGAGGAGGGGATCTGCAAGGGCTGCGGCGTGGCGGCGCTGTCCATCAGCTACTATGATCTGGGCTTTGCGACCGGCGAAATGGCCTACGAGGTGCTGGTAAACGGCGCGGATGTTTCCGCCATGCAGGTGCGCTTTGCACCCAATGTGACCAAGATATACAATGCCGAACTGTGCGCCGCCATGGGCGTCACGGTGCCGGAAGGCTACCAGGCCATCGCTCAGTAAACGCTGATTTGTAAAACGGCGGGGCATCCCGCGATGCCCCGCCCAATGCCTTTGTGAGGAAAGAAACGTGAATGTGACTGCACTTTTCAATGCCATGCCGGGCGCTGTCGCGCAGGGGCTCATCTGGGGCATCATGGCCATCGGGGTTTATATTACCTATAAGGTGCTGGATCTGGCCGACCTGACGGTGGACGGCAGCATGGCAACCGGCGGCGCGGTGTGCGTGATGCTGATGCTGAACGGGTGGAATGCATGGCTGGCGCTCCTGTGCGCCGTCCTTGCCGGGATGCTGGCGGGGCTGTGCACCGGCATCTTCCATACCGCGATGGGCATTCCGCCCATTCTGGCGGGCATTCTGACCCAGCTTTCCCTGTATTCCGTCAATCTGGCCATCATGGGCTTTAAGGCCAATCAGGGCATCAATGTCACCAAGTACGCCCTGATCGTCAGCCAGCGCAACGTGCGCGCGGCGGGGCTGGAAAACCCGATTTTGATTACCCTCTTTATCCTTGCGCTGCTGATCGGGGTGCTGTACTGGTTTTTCGGTACGGAACTGGGCAGTTCTCTCAGGGCGACCGGCGCCAATGAAGCCATGTCCCGCGCGCAGGGCATCAACACCAGGTATGCCAAGACGCTGGGCCTGATGATATCCAACGGGATCGTCGCCCTTTCTTCCGTCCTGCTTTCGCACTATCAGGGGTTTGTGGATGTCAACATGGGGCGCGGCGCCATCGTGATCGGGCTGGCGGCGGTGATCATCAGCGCGGTGCTGTTTGGCAAGCTGTTCAGAAATTTTGCGCTGAAAATGCTGGCCGTTGCCATCGGCGCGGTGCTGTACTACATGGTGATCCAGGTGGTGCTGTGGCTGGGGCTGAATACCAACCTGCTGAAGCTGCTTTCCGCGTTGATCGTGGCGCTGTTCCTCGGCATTCCCTATTGGAAAAAGCATTTACCGCTCCGCAAAGGAGGGAAGCGCCATGCTTGACATCGTGAACATCTCCAAGACATTCAACCCCAAAACGGTCAATGAGCGCGTTGCGCTTTCCGGGCTCAGCCTGCGCCTTTCGGACGGGGACTTTGTGACCCTCATCGGCGGGAACGGGGCGGGCAAATCCACCCTGCTCAACGCCATCGCCGGGGTGTGGCCGGTGGACGGCGGCACCATCTCCATCGACGGGACGGATGTGACCCAGATGCCGGAGCATCGCCGGGCGGCCTTTCTTGGCCGGGTGTTTCAGGACCCGATGATGGGCACGGCGGCCACCATGCAGATAGAAGAAAATCTGGCGCTCGCGGCGAGGCGGGGCAAAGCGCGCACGCTCAAAATCGGCATCACAAGGGAAGAAAGAAGCATCTACCGGGAGCAGCTTTCAAGGCTGGGGCTGGGGCTGGAGGACCGCATGACGGCCAAGGTGGGCCTGCTGTCGGGCGGGCAGCGGCAGGCGCTGACGCTGCTGATGGCGACGCTCAACAAGCCAAAGCTGTTGCTGCTGGACGAGCATACGGCGGCGCTGGACCCGGGAACGGCGGCCAGGGTGCTGGAGCTGACGGAAAAGATCGTTGCGGAAAATAAGCTGATGACGCTGATGGTTACCCACAATATGCGCGACGCCATCCGTTACGGCAACCGCCTGATCATGATGAACGGGGGCCGGGTTGTTCTGGACATGTCCGGCCCGGAGAAGCAGCGGCTCACCATCGACACGCTGCTCAGCGCCTTTGCCAGGGCCAGCGGCGAATCCTTTGTGAACGACCGGGCGCTGCTGTCCTGAAACAATACGCTTTTAGTGTGGACAACTGTAGGGGAATAGGAAGAACCGCGATCTGTGATTAAATGGCGGTTCTTTTTTGCGGCCGCGCGCTCAAGGGCGGCTTCTTGTCAAGATTGATGCAAATATGTATAATGTAGCCTATCAAACTGGGGAGGTGTGGGATGAAGGGTCGCGCTGTGGCGCTGGTATGGGCGCTGTGCCTTGTTCTGTTTCCCCTCTTTGTATTGGCGGGCGGCGAGCGGCGGCTGGAGCCCATGTGGCCGGTGCCCGACTATGTAAATAAACTGTTGTCCGTCGCCGCCGAAGAAGTCGGCTACACCGAAAAGCGCGACGGCACCACCAAATACGGCCAGTGGGTCAACGACCCGCAGGCGCAGTGGTGCGCGGAATACCTGTGCTGGTCGGTGGATCAGACCGATAAGCGCTACGGAACGGGGCTGCTCAAAACCGTTTACCCCCTGTACGGGGCGACCAATACGGGCCTTAACTGGTTCCTGCGCGAGGGACGCTATGTGGCGCGCAGCGGCTTTGTCAACGGCTGGGGCTCCCAGTGGCTGGCGGGCAGCGATACCGCCATGGAGGCCAACAGCTATGTGCCGCAGCCGGGGGACTGGGTGTTTTTTTCCTATACCCCCTCGGGCGATACCACGCATGTGGCGATGGTGGAGTACTGCACAGAGGATGCGTCGGGCGTTAAGGTGCATGTGTTGGAGGGCAACAACCCCGACAAGGTGCAGCGCGCCCAGTATGCCATCGGCGACTGGCGCATTTTAGGCTACGGCACCGTGCACAATGTGGCCGACCTTGTGCTGCGCGGCGGCAACGAGGGCAAAAAAGTGCGTAGCCTTCAGGAAAAATTAAACCTTGTGGGCCTGCTGGCGGCGGAGGCGGTTACGGGGCTGTACGGCCAGAACACGGCCGACGCCGTGCGCGGCTTCCAAATCGCCCACGGCCTTACGCCCACCGGCATTGCCAACCGCGCCACGCAGAATCATTTGAACGAGTATGTGGAGCAATGGAAAAACAGCCACAACGAATACTGGATTGTGGACGACGGGCTGTGAAAGGGAACGTGCCATGCAGGATATGCTGCTGATATTGGATTTTGACCACCGCTATTCCACCGCGGCCGCGCTGAGGCTGAGGGGAGAGGGCATCTACTGCCGCATCCTGCCCGGCGATTCGCTGCCGCAGGATATCATGGCGATGTCGCCGCTGGGCATTGTGCTGGCGGGCGGCGCGCGCGGCGATGTGCCGCTGTCCCTGGATGGGCGTTTGCTGCGCGCGGGCATTCCGCTGCTGGCGCTGGGCAACACCGCCGCGTCGCTGCTGATGCTCCTCAACGGCAAAGTCGGCGCCATGGAGGAGAAGAACGCGGTGGACACCGTGCGCTTTGAAGCGTCCCGGCTGACCGACGATATGACCGAGAGCGAACGGATGCTGGGCACCGTCTATCCGCTGGAACTGACGGAAGAACTGTCGCCCATCGCCTATGTGGGCGACAGCGTGATCGGCTTCCGCCACAACACGCTGCCGCTGTACGCCATGGGCTTTCAGGTGGAACCCAACGACCCGGAGGGAAGCAGCCTGTTGTTCCGCTTTGCGCGCGAGATATGCGGCTGTTCCGATTGGTGGAACGAGAGTGCCTTCATCGCCGCCGCGCGCAGCGATATTTCCTCCAAGGTGGGCGACGGCGTCGCGCTGTGCGCCTTAACGGGCGGGCTGGATTCGGGCGTCGCCGCCGCCATTGCGCACCGGGCGCTGGGCGACAGGCTGCGCTGCGTGTTCATCGACACGGGGCTTTTAAGGCAGAACGAGGTGCAGCGCTTCCTCTCTTACTATCAGGAGGAGGAAAACCTGCACATCACCCTCATCCATGCGCAGGATGCCTTTCTTTCGGCGCTTGCGGGACTAAAGACCAGACGGGAAAAGCTGGACGCCATCGACCGCACCATGCGCGAAACGCTGCGGAGAGCCGCTTGCGGCACGGAGTATAGCGCCGTCATCCGCGGTCTTACCTGCACCGACATCATGCGCGTGGGCAAAGCGGCGGCCATGCTGCCGGAGGAGGGCAAAACGGTGATCGCGCCGCTGAGCGAACTGTTCAAGGAAGAAGTGCGCGTGATCGGCGAAAAGCTGGGGCTGCCCCCGGCGCTGACCGCCGCCCAGCCCTTCCCGGCGACAGGGCTGGCGCTGCGCATCACGGGCGAAGCGGACGAAAAGCGGCTGAATACCCTGCGCGCCGCCGACGCGCTGTTTGTGGAAGAGATCGAGCGGGCGGGCCTGCATAAGCGGCTGTGGAAATACTATGTGACCATGCATTTAGCCGAGTGCGGCGCGGATAGCGGGGAGAGCGAGCTGATCCTGCACGCCGTTTCCCTGGTGGACAGCCAATCGGGCGGCACGGCCGCCATCCCTTCGCGGCTTCCGTATGATCTGCTCGAGCGCGTGGTCGAAAAAATCCGGCTGTCCTGTCCCGACGTACGCCGCGTCGCGTATGATCTCACCAGCGGCGGCGGGCTGATGGACACGCTCTGGGAGTAAAACGGCAAACGAGTATCGGAGAGAATAGAGGATCGGCAATCATGCACTTATCACACCCCGCGGCGGCTTTCCAGGGCATTCCCAAGGAAGATGTTTTTTTTGCGGCCAACGACCGCTTTGTACAGATGGGCTATGGCTATGTGATTTTGTCCATGCAGCCGGAAATGTATCCTGAACGGCCGATGCACATCTACCTGTGCATCGAGGCGCAGCCCTCCGCGCGCAACCTGCTGCTGGGCGCGCTGCTGGCGCGTGCCGAGCAGCTGAGGGCCATGTACCCGCATTTGAAGGGGCGCATCTATACGCAGCTTTTGCCCAACCAGTGGGAGATGCTGAACTTCTATTCGCACAACGGCTTTGCCGGCAACGACGCCGAGGAAGAGTTTGTATTCTCCATCCCCGACCAGCCCGCGCCCACTCCGCCGATGGGCTGCCAGTTTGCTTCGGTGCCGCTGACCACGGTGGAAGAAAGCCAGGCCTTTTTAAACCGTCTCAACATGTACCGCATGACGCCCATCACCCCCGATTATCTGACATTGCAGATGCAGCAGCCCTATTTTATGGCGCTGGGCTTTTACAGGGGCGGGCAGCCGGTGGCTGAAATCATGGTTTCGGGCGCGCGGCCCGACATGGCGGGGCTGGTCAGCATGTATGTGGTGGCCCCATACCGCCGAAGGGGCATCGGCAAGGCGCTGGTGCAGTCCGCCGCCGCCCTCCTGCGCGAGCGGGGCGTACGCCAGTGCATTACGCAGATCTATTCGCTCAACGAGCCGCAGGTGCGGCTGATGAAATCCCTGTCCGCTTCCCGCCGCCGCATCGTCGGCATCCTGCCGTCCATCGAGATCGGGTGAAAAAGCTTTATCCAGCATGCCGGATCGGATGGTTCCGGCCTTTTTTGTTGCACTGAATTATACCTGCGGTATAAAATAAAATTGAATCATTATAGAGAAAATGCCTTTCGACAGGAGAAAAGCCATCGTATACTATGTTTAACGTTCGTCAGGAGGAGCAGGATGGAACACGCATTGCAGAGCAATATCCGGGCGCTGCGCAAGCAGCGGGGGCTTACGCAGGAGCAGCTGGCCGAGGCCATGGGGGTTACGACGGGGGCGGTGTCCAAGTGGGAAAAAGGGCAGTCCGCGCCGGAACTGGGGCTTCTGATGGAGCTGGCCGATTTTTTTGACCTTTCGGTGGACGCGTTGCTGGGCTTTTCCCCGCGCCTGAACGACAGGGCGCACACGGCGGAGCGCCTTGAACGGCTGAAGCGGGAAAAGCGCTTTTCGGAGGGCGCGGCGGAGGCCGAAAAGGCGCTGCAAAAATATCCCAACGATTTCCGCATCGTGTACGAAAGCGCCACGCTCTATCAGGTGATGGGCATCCAGCAAAAAGAAAAGGAAAAGCTCCGTCGGGCGCTCAAGCATTTGGAGAGAGCCTGTCTGCTGATCGGGCAGAACACCGACGAAACGATCAGCGAATTGAAGCTGCGCATCGACATGGCGCAGG
The DNA here is from genome assembly GCA_964522425.1 of uncultured Oscillospiraceae bacterium. GTDB lineage: Bacteria > Bacillota > Clostridia > Christensenellales > Aristaeellaceae > DTU024. The sequence goes on along the minus strand of CAZFUT010000044.1, from coordinate 6,954 downwards.
CCCATCTGGCGATGGGCGACAACGAAACGGGGCTGAGGCTGCTGAAGCAATACAACCCCTGCGGCGTCAACGACGATGTGATCGGCCTTGCCCTGTCCACCGACGAAAAGCAGGCGGAGGAAGCGGAAACCTTTCTTGCCGAGGCGCTGATCGCCGGCGTCAACGCGCTGATCCGCGCTTCATTCGGCTTTGCCAATGTGTTTGCGCGCCGGGAGCAGTATGCCGAGGCCGCCGGTATCCTGCGCTGGATCGCGGAAGCGCTGACGCCGCTTCGGCCGCCGGAAAGGACGAGCTACCTCATCAAGGTGGAGGCAACGCTGATGCTGGCCTGCGCCCATATGCTGCTCAAAATGGGGGAGGAAAAGGAAGCGCTGTCGTGCCTTCAAAAGGCCCGGGAAGCCGCGCTGCGCTTTGACTCAGCGCCCGATTACAGCGTTGCCTCGGTGCGCTGGTGCGGGCGGGCACGGCCGGGCGCCGCCTTTGACAACATTGGGGAAACGGCGATGGAGGGGCTGTTGAGCATGCTGGACGAGACCGGGGATAAGGCACTCAGGGCAATGTGGGAGGGAACGGTATGACGATGCGTGACAAGCGGGCGCGGAGGCGGCCCTATATCCGGCAGTTTTATCGGGGCAACCGCGTGGCCTGCCTTTTTGCCGTGCTGAGCTCCATGTTTGTGCAGGCGCAGAACCTGATGATGTCGTGGATATTGCAGCAGCTGATCGACGCGGTGGCGGGCGTACCGGGCGTTCAAACATTAAAAACGCTGGCGCTGTACACTTCGGGCATGATGGGCTGCGTGGCAATGGGCGGGCTTGCGAACTATGCCTCCAAGCCGCGATTCCTTGAAAAGGCCATGCGCCAGTACAAGGAATACGCCTTTGAGCGGCTGATGGAAAAAAACATTGCCTCCTTCCGCGAGGAGAGCGCGGCAAACTATCTTTCCGCTCTCTCCAACGACGCCAGGGGCATTTCGGACAGCTATCTGAACGGCGGCATCAACCTGACGCGGCAGCTGATCACCTTTGTGGGGGCGCTGGCGATGATGGTGCTGTACAGCCCCGTGATGACGCTGGTGGCGGTAGCCCTGTCGCTGCTGCCGCTGATCGCCTCCATGCTGGCGGGCGAAAAGCTGGCGAAGGCCGAGGAAAGGGTGTCCGAGCGGAACACCGGGCTGATGGCCGCCATCAAGGACATCCTCAGCGGCTTTGCCGTCGTCAAAAGCTTCAAGGCGGAAAAGGCGGTGATGCGGCTGTTCGCCGCCCGGAACAGCGCCATGGAAAACGCGCAGCGCCGCAGGAACGGGCTGGCCGCGCTGCTGAGCCTCATGGGGGCGTTTACGGCGGGCAGCGCGCAGCTGGGCGTGTTTTTAGTCGGCGCGTACCTTGCGCTGTCGGGCCATGCCATCACGCCGGGCGTGCTGATCGTGTTCGTACAGCTGATGAACTTTGTGATCGAGCCCATCGCCAACGTGCCGGGGCTGCTGGCGGGGCGCAGGGCGGCCCTTGCCTTGATCGATAAGCTGGACGCGGCGCTTAAAACCAATCTGCGCAGTGAAGGCGGGAGAGTCATGCGGCCGCTGCAAAAGGATATCACCTTAAGCGGCCTTACCTTTGGGTACGAGCCGGGCGCGCCGGTGCTGAAAAACGTGGACGTGCGGTTTGAAAAGGGGAAAAGCTATGCCGTCGTCGGCGCGTCGGGCAGCGGCAAATCGACGCTGCTAAGCCTGTTGATGGCATCGCACAGCGGCTACGCGGGGGAAATACGGTACGACGGGGTCGAGCTGCGCGATATGGACAGCGCTTCGCTGTACGATACCGTGTCGCTGGTGCAGCAGGATGTGTTTGTGTTCAACGCCTCCATCCGCGACAACATCACCATGTTTCGCGATTTTCCGCAAGAAAAAACGGACAGGGCCATGGAACTGTCCGGCCTGTCCGCGTTGATACGGGAAAAAGGTGAAGACTACCTGTGCGGCGAAAACGGCGCGGGGCTGTCGGGCGGCGAAAAGCAGCGCATCGCCATCGCCCGGAGCCTGATCCGCCAAACCTCGGTGCTGCTGGCGGATGAGGCCACCGCCGCCCTCGATCAGGAAACAGCCTTCCGTGTGTCCGACGCCATCCTCAGCATGGAGGGGATGACCCGCATCGTCGTTACCCACGCGCTGGATGCGGGGCTGATGGCGCGTTATGACGCCATCCTGGCGCTGAAAGACGGCCGCCTCGTTGAAATGGGCGACTTTCAGACTTTGATGGAGAAAAAGGGCTACTTCTATTCGCTCTTTACCGTATCCCAGTAAGGGAGCAATTCATTACGGCGCGGTGTGCTGGAACTGCGCAAAGCCGATCACGGCCCATTCCTCGTACCCTGTCAGCGACAGCGCCAGTATCTGCACCGTAACGGGCACCTTGGGGGGGAGGGACGGCGTACTCAGCATGGTGTCTGCGGTGCGGCATAGCCAGGAGGGCGTGCCGCCGCCGGGATGGATGGATATCTGGATACCCGCTTGCGCCCGGCACGGCGGCCCACTTTAAATCAAGGGAACCGGCGCCCGTTACTTGCAGCATCTGGATGCCGCCCGTGACGCTGGACGCATAAGGGGAGGACGCGGGCGGGGGCGGCCGCTTAATTCGTACTCGATCTGCGCAAAGCCGTTTTCTTCCCCGCAGACAAAGATGGGCATGCCCGCGTCCAGCTTTTCCTTGCGCGCGGCGTAGTGCGTGCCGGGGCCGTAGTATACGGCGGTGCTGCCGGTGACGGCGGCGGGGATGAGGTTGTTTTCTTGATACGGCGCGGAACCCATTGTGTTGATGCGCTTCATGCCGGTGTAGGCGCGGTAGAGCATGTTGTGGCGGGAAAACTCCACCAGCCCCCAGGGAACGGTGTTTTCATCCTGCGTGTATTCGATCAGGGTGATGGGGGTGTCGCGGGGGAAGGAACCCAGCTCCTCCGTGTACTGGGTGCCGGGGCCGGAGCGCGTGGCCATTTTCTGGTTGAGCGTGGCGCCCACGGCCAGCGCGGGGGCAAGGGAAACGAGCATCAGACCGAGGATCATGAGGACGAGGATGGCTTTTTTCATGTGTTACCTTCCTGTCTTTTTGCGGATGGCAATCTGAAGCGTTAACGCGTTTGGCCGCTTACCCGTTGGATTCGCTGGGGCTGTGGTAGCAGAGCAGGTCGCCCGTTACGATGTCGATGTCGACCCAGTAGGAATCGCTGTACAGGTTGTTTTCCACCTGCTCTTTGGGGAAGAAATTGATTTCCCACCGTCTGGTGGTGTGCAGGTTGACGCCGGAGGTCGCTACCAGCTGCTCGATGTCCGCGTCCGTCAGCGCGTAGTGTTTTTTGATCGCCTGCGCGGCGATGTCCACGGCCTCCTTTTCGGTCAGCTCGCCCTCTTTGGGCAGGCCGTAGGTGTCGGGCATATAGGCGGCTTTTTCTTCAACGCTCAGCGCCCAGTGGATGATTTCCCTGCCCTTTTCGGGGGAGAAGGTGCTGTCAAAAGCCGCGGGCTTTTCGGGCGTCGTGTGAGATGCTACCGTGCCGTCGTTGCGCATGGCCACGGTCAGCGTTTTTGTGCCCTCGTTTTCCAGCGTCACAACAAAGTATTCCTGCATGTGCTGCAACACATGGGTGACGGAGGCCACATAATCCTGCACGTTCAGTTCCGGGCAGGCTTTCAGGATGGCCTCTCTGGCAATTTCTTCCGCCTTATCCCGGGAGATGGCAAAGCCGGTGGCCGGGCAGGGCAGGCCGAGGGCAATCTCTTCCGCCGGGCCCATCGGCAGCGCGGTTGTCCCGGTGCCGTCGTCATACTGATAGAAGTGCGCGCAGAACGCCATTTCCCGCGGCGTGGAAAGCTTGAGCATCTGCCCGCTGGCCGCGTCCACCCATACGTTGAAGCCGTAGATATTGGTGGGAACAAGGCTGCCGTTGGGCAGGTCTTCGGGCAGGGCAAAGGCGACGTGCCATGCCTTTCCGCGGGGCGCGTGGGTGCTGTTTTCCAGCATCAGATAGGCGTGGTGGCGGTCGAAAAAGCGGTCGCTGAGGCCGGTCTCGCGCTGGAGGGCCTGCCGGGCGGCGGTGCGCGCCTCGTCCATGGAAAGGTCGCCCTCTTCGGGCAGCGCCAGCAGGTCGGGCCACATGGCCTTCTGGTCTTCCAAAGACCAGGTGAGGAAGCAGCCGTCCTTTTTGAACTTTTCCTGCATCTGTACGCCCCGCTGATAGCTTTCGGCGCGCCGGCGGTAGGTGTCCGCTTCGGGGTGGTACAGCACATGCTCGCTCTTTGCGTCCACCACGGTATCAAACAGACAGCCGCTGTCGGTTTCGGGCGGCAGGCTGCCGTCAAACAGGCGGACGTACCAGAAGTGCTGCCCGTTCAGCTCTTTCAGGCCGCCGGTCACGGACAGTTCTTCGTTCTTTTTGCTGGCGCCCATCGTTTGATTGTAGACGCTTACGGCAATCTCCGCCGCGCGGCGGGCGGGAATGTCGGTGGTGGAGGGGAACACGTTGCCCTTGTCCTTCAAAATGCCGGTGATGAACCGCCCTTCTGCATCATACAGGGCGGGGGTGTCGCTGGTTTCGATGCGAAGGAGGCTGCCCTTTGCGCTTAGAAATACCGTTTGACTGTACAGGCCCACGGGCGCTTCAAACAGCACTTCCCACATGGTTTCCTCCGGCTTTTCGGCAAGCGCGTAATAGGCGGCATAGGCGATGGTGTGGCGGGAGGCCGCGACGCTTTCTTTGGCAAGCGCTTCTTGGGCAAGCTTCCGGGCGCTTTCCTCGTCGATTTCGCCTTTGGCGCTGTCCGGCACGCGGTATATTTCCCGAAGGGGAGAACCGTCCCAATGGCAGCCCGCCTTTTCCTCGATGGCGCTTAGTTCGGCGCGCTGCTCTGCCGACCAGGCTTCAAAGTTCCCGTATTGGTCAAAAAGGCGGTCGATTTGATCGGCATACTCTTTCGCCATGGTGCTTTCCGCGAAGGCCGTGAACAGCATCACGATACTCAGCAGGAGGGTTAGCCCGAACAGCGTTTTCTTTTTCATGAAGACCTCCATGTTATATTTTTGTAACAATTACAGGTTTATTATAAAAAAATTCGAAAACGAATGTCAAGGCGGGAATTGTAACAATCGCGCGGCGCTTGTATTTGCGGCCTGCCTGTGCTATTTTTTAGGTAAAGATACCTTGCGGATCATATCACCCATCGAAAAGGAGAGAGAGCATGGACGACGCGATGAAAAGACAGCTTGTCGATACCGTGGCGGATTTCACGGCCATGGTCGGAATCTACCTGCCCGACGATGTGGAAGCCAAACTGCACGAGCTGGCAAGGGAAGAAACCATCCCCGGCGCCAGGACCATGTACGGCTGCATCACCGATGATCTTGATTTGGCCAAAAAACTGCGCCGCCCCCTGTGCCAGGATACGGGCGTGCTGCAATACTTTGCGGAGGTCGGCACTAAATTCCCGTATATGGATGACATCAAGGATATCCTGTACAAGGCTGCGGAAGCCGCTACCCTTGAAACGCCGCTGCGCCCCAACGTGGTGGAGCCCCTTGGCGAACACAATACCGGCAATAACGTCGGCTATGGCGCGCCGTACATTGAGTATGAGCTGGTGCCGGGCAGCGCCGACCTGAGGCTTCGCTTGTACATGGCGGGCGGCGGCTGCTCCCTGCCCGGCCGCAGCAAGGTGCTGATGCCGCTGGAGGGCGTCAAGGGCATCAAGCAATTCGTCTACCAGACGGTGATCGACTGGGGCGTCAACGCCTGTCCGCCGCTGTGCATCGGCATCGGCCTTGGCACCTGCGCGGTCACGTCGGCCGTGCTGTCCAAGAAGGCGCTGCTGCGCCCCATCGGGACGCATAACCCCTGCCCCGAAGTGGCAAAATTGGAAGAAGAGATGCGCAGAGACCTGGACGCCCTCGGCATTGCGCCGCTGGGCTTCGGCGGGTCAAAGAGCGTGCTCGGCGTCAACATCGAGTGCGCGGGCCATCATCCGGCCACGCTGGGCGTCGGCATCACCACCGGCTGCTGGGCGACAAGGCGGGGCGAGATCCTCATCCACGAAGACCTGTCGAGCGAGATCTTTTCTCACAAGCGATCATTGGAGGGATAAGCGCATGAAAAAGGTATTGACGACCCCGATCACCTACGAGCAGATCAGGGATCTGACCATCGGCGATACGGTGTACCTGACCGGGATGCTGGCCACCTGCCGCGACAGCGGCCACCGGCGCGTCGTGCAGGATAAGATATGGCCGGAGCGCTTTTCCTTCAAGGATGGGGCGATCTTCCATGCCGGGCCCATCGTGGGCAGGGATGCAAACGGCAAACAGTACATGGTGTCCATCGGCCCCACCACCAGCAGGCGGATGGAGCCCGCCGAGGCCGATTTTATCGAACAGACGGGCGTGCGCCTGGTGATCGGCAAGGGCGGCATGATGGAGAAGACGGCGGAGGCGTGCAAAAAGTTTGGCGCCATCCACTGCGCCTTCCCCGGCGGCTGCGCCGTCGTCGCCGCGCAGGAGGTGGAGGAGATCACCGACGTGGAGTGGCTGGATTTCGGCATGCCCGAGGCCCTGTGGGTCATGCGGGTCAGGGAGTTCGGCCCGCTGGTGGTGTCCATCGACACCAAGGGCAGCAACCTGTTTGAAAACAACAAGGAAATCTATCGGGAGCGGCTGGCGAAGATCCTATAATATTCCTTAAATTATCCCGGATTGATGGCGGAAAACCGACTGCCGCAGAACCGGGAAAATTTATCACAGGATTGCCGCAGACAACCGGTCAGAAGGACCAGAAAAGCGGGAAATACGTTCTGTATACAGTGCTCAAAAAAGCTGAAAAAAGCCCGGAGATCAACGGATTCTGTTGACACTCCGGGCTTCCTGTTCTGGTCAGACTGTCTGAAAACTCAAGGAGTAGCTTTATCGGGGAAAGGAACTC
>CAZFUT010000043.1:0-21978 GCA_964522425.1 uncultured Oscillospiraceae bacterium | reverse complement strand
GGTGAGGGTGCCGTCCCCGTGCGGGTGCTTCCATGCCCACAGGCCGGTGCGCTCCTTTGTTTCGGTGAGGACGCCGTTGTCCTCGCGCGCGTTGACGAGGGTCACATAGCCTTCATCCGTTTCCGGCGCTTCGTCCATAAAGGAGAAGATGCGCTTTGCGCCCGCCAGCGCCATCACGATGGAGTTGAACTGGTTGGATACCTGCCCCATGGTGCCCGTAAAGTTGCGCGACAGGGTGAGGAAGGAAGCGATCATGCCCAGCGTCATCGGGCCTATGCCGGTTAAGCTCAGATTGGGCGCGCGCCAGATGGCCATGGACGCGCCGAGGACGGCCAGCAGCACATATTGCAGATAGCCCAGCGCGTTCATCATGGGCATCATGGCGTTGGCGTGCCCGTGCGCCTGCTGCGAAAAGTCCGCCCACGCGGCGTTCTTTTGCCGCATTTCGCTGCGCGCGGCGTCCTCATGGCAGAAAACCTTGACGACCTTCTGGCCGTTGATGATCTCCTCCACATAGCCGTTCAGCTCCGCCAGGGCGCGCTGCTGCTCGATGAAGTAGCGGCCGCTCTTGCCGGCGATCGTTCTGACCGCTTTGAGGATCAGCAGCAGCGCCAGCAGCACCGCCAGCGTCAGGTATACGCTGATGGACAGCATGGAGACGAACACCGCCGCGATGGTGAAAAAGGACGAAACCATCTGCCCCATCGACTGGGTGATCAGCTGCCTGAGGGTATCGGTGTCGTTGGTGTACAGGCTCATCGTGTCGCCGTGCGTGTGCGTGTCAAAGTAGCCGATGGGCAGCTTCTGCATTTTGGCGAACATATCGTCGCGGATGGTTTTCAGCGTTTTCTGCGCCACCGTGATCATCAGGCGGTTGTAAAGATAGGACGATACCATGCCGACCAGAAACAGCCCCGCCATGGTGGCCAGCGCGCGCAGCAGCCCCGAAAAGTCGGGCGCGGCGGAGGCGAGCAGGGGAACGATGTGGTCGTCGATCAGCGAGCGGAGGAACAGCACCGACGCCGCGCTGGTAACTGCGGACAGGAGGATGCACACCACCACCCAGACAAGCGTCGCCCTGTACTGCGCCATGTAGCTGAGCAGGCGCTTTAAGGGCTCCTTGTCCAGCTTGCGGGGGCCTATGCCGGCGGGCATGGGACGCCCGTGCCCCATCATCATCGGTCTTTTATTCATGCGCTTCATCCCCCTTCCGCTGGGATTCATAGACTTCGCGGTAGATGGGGCTGGTTTTCAGCAGCTCCTCATGCGTGCCCTGCGCCGCGATGCGGCCGTCGTCCATCACCACAATGCGGTCGGCGTCCATCACCGAATGGATGCGCTGGGCGATGATCAGCTTGGTGGTGTCTGGCATCAGGGTGGACAGCGAGCGGCGGAGCTTTGCGTCCGTCTGCATGTCCACCGCGCTCATGGAGTCGTCCAGTATCAGCACCTTGGGGTTTTTAAGCAGGGCGCGCGCGATGCACAGCCGCTGCTTCTGCCCGCCCGATACGTTGGCGCCGCCCTGCTCGATTTTGGTGTCGTAGCCGTCCGGCATGGCGGCGATGAATTCGTCCGCGCAGGCAAGGCGGCAGGCCGTCCGCATCTCTTCGTCGGTGGCGTTTTCGTTGCCCCACTTCAGGTTGTCGCGGATGGTGCCCGAAAACAGCTCGTTTTTTTGCAGCACCATGGCGACGCTGCCGCGCAGGGCGTTCAGATCGTACCGCCGCACATCGACGCCGCCCACGGTGAGCGCGCCGCCCGTTACATCGTACAGGCGGGGGATCAGCTGCACCAGCGAGGACTTGGAAGAGCCCGTGCCGCCCAGAATGCCCACCGTTTCGCCCGACTTGATGGACAGGTCGATGCCGTCCAGCACTTTTTTGTCCGCCGTTTCGCTGTACTTAAAATCAACGCGATGAAACTCGATATCCCCGTTTTTCACGTCCGTTACCGGCCGGTCGGGGTTTTTAATGTCGGCTTCTTCCTCTAATATTTCCGCGATGCGCCCGGCGGACGAGCCTGCGATGGTGATCATCACAAACACCATGGACAGCATCATCAGGCTCATGAGGATCTGGGTGGAATAGGTAAACAGCGCGGTGAGGCCGCCCGTTGCGAGCCCGAGGGCGGCGTTGTTGCCGCTGGCCACCACGGCCTTGGCGCCCAGCCAGGAGATCAGCAGCATGGACAGGTACATGCACCCCTGCATCAGCGGCATATTGAACACGATCAGCTTTTCGGCGGAGGTGAACAGGCGGAAAATGGTTTCCGACACCCGGCCGAACTTTTCGATCTCCCGCTGTTCGCGGGTAAAGGCCTTCACCACGCGGATGCCGCGCACGTTTTCCTCCACCACGCGGTTCATGTCGTCGTAGGTTTCAAACACCTTGCGGAAGCGCGGGTATACCGTGCGGATGATGAGGAACAAAAGCCCCGCCAGCACGGGGATGATGGCAAGAAACACCAGCGATATGCGGCGGCTGATGCCGATGGCCGCCGCCAGAGAAAAGACCATCATGGAGGGGGCGCGCACGGCCAGCCGCAGCATCATCTGGTAGGCGTTCTGCACGTTGGTGACGTCGGTGGTGAGGCGGGTCACGATGGAGGCGGTGGAAAACTGATCGATGTTGGAAAAGGCGAACCGCTGCACGCGGTCAAACATATCCTGCCTGAGGTTTAAGGCAAAGCCGACGGAGGACTTTGCGCCCAGGTAGGCGGCCCCGATGCCCGCGCCCATTTGCAGCAGGGCGAACAGCAGCAGCGCGCCGCCCCACAGCCACACCATCCGGATGCGGCCCTGCTCGATGCCAAGGTCTATGAGCCTGGCCATGCACAGCGGGATGATGATTTCAAACACCACCTCCATCATGGACAGCGCCATCGTAAACAGGGAGGTTCTGCGGTGCTCCCGGATGCTCCCCCAAAGTGTTTTCAGCATACAGATTGCTCCTTATTGTTCCAGATTGCGTAAAATCCTTTGCAGCGCGGCGGTCAGCCGGCCGGTTTCCTCCATGGTAAACCCGGCCAGCATGTTGCTTTCCTGGCCGTCCATCACCTGCTTCATGTCGCGGCCCACCTGGCACGCCTTTTCGGTCAAAACGACCAGCTTATTGCGCCGGTCGCTTTCGTCGGGCCGGCGCGCGATATAGCCGCTCTGCGTAAGGCGCGATACGAGGCCCGCCGCCGTCGGGTGCGATACGGCCAGATGGGTTTCGATCTCCTTCTGCGAAGCCTCGCCGCCCATCTGCTCCAGGTAGCACAGCACCCGCCCCTGCGCCAGCGTGAGGCCGTGGCGCTTCAGCCCCGCGTCCACATTGGCCTTCAGCTGCTGGTGGATGGCCTTCATCAGGTACCCGATGTGTTCATCCTGCATGCCTTGCCCTCCCTTCCAACATGTAGCACGCTACGGATTATAACGGCGCGCGGGCCGGGGTGTCAAGCGGGAGGATGATTTGATGGATCGCCGATACAGCGCGTTCATATGATGGGACAAAGGCGGATCATGTGAACGCGTTTGGCACGTAGGGAGAATATGCATGCTTTATGGTTTGCGGTGAAAGGCTTTTTCGCAGATGCGCTGCGCGCGCCGCAGCGCGTCCTCGGGCTTTTCCATGCCGAGCACAGCGCTTTTTACTTCCTGCGAAAGGAGCTTTTCCAGCCGGTATTGGCTGAAATCCTCATAGAGATGGCTGCTGCGGCGGTGCCGGGCCTTGGGAAAGCTCTTTTTTGCCGCCGAGAGCCACGGATACTTTTCGTAGATGTCCCGGTTGTTGTAGACCGACCTGCAGGGGGAAAGCCCGCCGACCAGCGTGAACGCTGCGGCGACGGGGGCGGAATACAGCCAGTCAAAAAAGCGGCAGGCTTCGGCCGTTTTGCGGGAATAGCGTGAAACGCCCAGCACGCCGCCGCCGCTCAGCGGCCTGCCGCCCGGCACGGGCGCGTAACCGACCTTCCCGGCGATGGTCGAATCCCGCAGGTTCAGGATGTTGGAAGCATGGTTCATAAAGACGACCGTCATGGCGGTGCTTCCCTCCGCGAAGCCTTTCAGCGCGTCTTTCCACCATTGGTATTGCGCGCCGTCGGTATACCCAAAGGCTTGCGTCAGATTGGTCAGGGCGGCGACGGCTTCGGGCGATACCAGCGCGATTTTTCCGTCGGCATCCAGCAGATCGGCCTGCAAAGCGAGCAGGCGCACATAGTATTCGCTTGCGATGACCATGTTATTGCCGATGGCGATGGTCGTTCCGTATGGGACGGGGGATTCCGAATGGCAGCGCTGGGTAAAGAAGCGGGCGACTGCGTTGTACTCTTCAAACGTTTCAGGGATGTCGAGGCGTTTTCCCGTTGTTTCATAGAACATTCTTCGGTACAGCGGGCTTTCGAACAGGTCCTTTCGGTAGAAGAGCAGCTGCGTGCTCGGATCAAACGGCAGGGCGCAGCGGACGCCGCCGGCGGATATATAGTCGGATGTGAACTCCTGCGAAAAGGAGGCCGTTAAACGGTCCCAGTCGCAATCCATACCGTCGAAAGGCCGATATATGCTTGCGGCCAGCTCGTTCATCCACGCTACGTCCATACGGATCAGGTCGAACCCGGCAAAGCTGTCGGGGTTTTTCAGCAGCTGGAAGATCTCGTCCAGGCTTAAAATGGACAGGTTCAGCCTGATCCCCTGGGAAGCTTCCAACTGCGGCGCGAGCAGCGCGAGGGCATCCGCCGAAGGGGAGGAAACGGTGAGCATGTTCAGCTCCGACGGCTTTGCGTGGAAGGGGGGGAGCATGGGAAAACCGTCGTTGCGGATGACCAGCCGGTGGGCGGGCCTTTCGCCTTTTTCCAGGGCGTGGATCAGCGCCTTTTTGATCTGATGCGACAGCATTTTATAATCAAGCCCATAATAGGGGCGGCGGATATCGGTCAGGGCCGTTTGCGGGGCAACGGCGATATATTGCGGCTCCTTCTGCCTGCTGCCATAGGAATGGGCGATCTTGGCCGCGCGCAGGCGATGCAGGTCCGCGCAGAAGATATGGTCGTAACACAGATCGGGCCTGAACAGAGAAAAAGCCTGCACATCCACCTGGTGGTCGGCGCAGGAAACGATATGCGCCGCGATGCTTTGCCCCGCAATGGCGTGCCTGAAGGCTTTTAAGAATTCGCTTGTCGCGTAGCTGCCCTTTTCGGCGGTCATCAGGCCGACGGTGCGCGCCTGGCGGCGGATCAGATATTCCGCTACTTCCCTGCCTATCCGATCGTATTCGAAACCCGCGGCGCAGATGCCGCTTTGAGGGACGGGCGCCTGGTGAAGCAGGAATACCGGGATATCGTCGGCTTCTTTTGCATAAAAGGAAGGGGCGTCCGCGAGGCAGGAATCCGCAATGACGGCGCAGACATGGTTGCCCAGCGCGGCGGTCAATTGCTGCCGCTCGGCCGATTCCAAACCGCCGGTTGAAAAAACGGTTAACAGATATCCGGCTTCCGCCAGTTCTTTTTTCAGCTCTTCATACAGCACCGCACACCAGTTATATACAAGGCTGGGCAGGATCAGAGCGACTGTTTTGGAAGCGCTCTGCCGGAGGCCCTGAGCGGTTGAATTCATACGGTAGCCCAGCCTTTGAGCGGCTTTCAGCACAAGGCGTATTTTTTCCGCGCTGACTACGCATCGGCCGTTCAAAACGTTGGACACTGTTCCGTGCGAGACCCCTGCTTCCCTTGCGATGTCGTTGATTGTAGCCATGGCGCTCTCCTTTTCGATAAACGTATTGTACAATAAACGGATATTTCTGACAAGGACGGGGTTTTCCCGGGCGGGGTCATGCTTTCCCGCCGCCGGCAGCCTGGGCGGCATGGGACTGTTTACGGGCGATCCCTTCCGGTTCACCAAGATTTCACATGAAGGCAACGAAATTTTGACATGCTCTTTTTATACTGAAACAGCAGCGACTCAAAAGGGGAAGGAGATGAAACGGGAACGCATTTCGCTGCAGCGAAGCGGGCCTGGCAAGGGCGGCGCCCGAAGACGGCAGAAAAAGAAACGGGTTTTCGCAAAGGAACTGCCCTTTCAAACAGTTCGCGTTTTATAATTGACACGTTCCAATTATCGTGGTATACTCATAACAAACAGCGAGCTTCATAGTTTTCCGATCAGAAAGGAGAGAGACAATGAAAAAATGGCTGGGTATCCTGTTGGCGACGATGATGGTTGTGCTGCTGACGCCGCTGGGCAGCGTTGCGGCGCCCGCATCCGGGAAATTGGTCGTCTATTCCGCGCTGAACGAAGACAACACCATCAAGATGGCGGAGCAATTCAAAAAAGATACGGGCATTGAGATCGAGTACATTTCGCTGGGCGGCGGCGACGCGGTGGCGCGCGTGCAGGCGGAAATGGGCAATCCGCAGGCGGATTTTCTGGTCGGCGGCTCCGTGGACCTCTACGGCTCCCTTGCGGCCGCGGGCGCTTTTGAAGCCTACGATTCGCCCAATAACGACGCGCTGGACGAGCAGTTCAACGACCCGAACCATTTCTGGCAAGGCTGGTATATGGGCGTCCTGAGCATCATCGTCAACGAAGAGCGGTTCAAGAGCGAGCTGGCAACGCAGGGCGTCAGCGAGCCCGCGACATGGGAAGACCTGCTCGACCCCCACTACAAGGGCGTGTTCGTATGGGCCAATCCGACCACGGCGGGCGGCGCCTATATCGCAACGGCGTGCCAGATTTTCCGCCTTGGGGAAGAGGACGCGTGGACCTATCTGAAAAAGCTGGATGAAAATGTACACCACTATTATAAGGGCGCGGGCGACGTGATCAGCCCCGTCGCGACCGGGGAGTTTGTGGCCTCCATCGCATGGGGACACGACAGCTACAAGACCCAGAAGCAGGGCTATCCGCTGAAGATCATCATCCCCAAGCAGACGGCGTATGAAATCGGCGGCGCCGCCATCATCAAGGGCGGCAAGAACACCGAGAACGCCAAGGCGTTTATGGATTGGCTGCTGTCCAAGGAAGCGCAGGAGCTGAACGTCAGCATTTCCTACCGCTATCCCGTTCGCAGCGACGTGGCTTCCCCCGAGGGCCTGCCGGGGCTGAACGAGGTCGATCTGGTGAAGTATGACCGCAAGATGGCGGCCGAAATGAAGGGCGACGTCCTGCAAAAGTTTGACGAAAAGATCCTGTCGCAGCGTTCGCTGTAAAGAACGCTCGGCAGCACCGGTACCTGGGCGCCTGCCTCATGTGGGCGGGCGCCCTTGCTGTATCTTGAGGGGAGGAGAGGGTAAACATGGCGGGCGAAGCCTCGGCGAAAGAATCCGTAAAAGAGATCAAAAGGCTGAAGAATGAGCCCCTGCTGCTGATCGTGATCCTTGCGATCGTCGTTTTTGTGGGGGTATTTGTGATATTCCCGGTGCTGAAGGTCATCTTCTTTCCGGGGCTTTCAGACTATGCCGCCCTTTTTACGAAAGCGCGCTGGGCGCGCGCGGTCATCAACAGCCTGCAGATGACCCTTTTTTCCACCCTTTCCTGCACGGCGGTCGCGGTGCTGTTCGCCTATGTGATCCTGCGCCTCGACGTGCCGTGCAAGGGCCTGTTTAAGCTGGTGACGCTGCTGCCCATCGTATCCCCGCCGTTCATCGTCGCTTTAAGCTACATCCTCCTGTTTGGCGTGCAGGGGCTGGTTACCCGGCATCTGCTGGGGCTGCGCGTGGACATTTATGGCCGGCTGGGCCTGTGGATCGTTCAGACCGTGACGTTTTTTCCCTATGCGTATGCCGTTGTGACCGGCGTGATGAAGGCCGTTTCCACCAATCTGGAGTATGCCGCCTATAACATGGGCGCAACCAGGCGGCAGGTGTTCCGGGACGTGTTCTGGCCGCTGTGCCGGCCGGGCGTTGCCGGCGGGGCGCTGGTGGCCGCCATCAACGTTCTGACCGATTTCGGCAACCCGCAGATGATCGGCGGAGACCTCGCGCTGCTGCCGACGGAAGCCTATATGCAGATATCGGGCTGGTACGATATGAAAACGGCCTCGGTGCTGGCGGTGGCCCTGCTGGTTCCGGCGGTGGCGATCTTTATCGCCAACCGCTTCTGGGTAGGCAGGCGCTCGTACGTCACGGTTACCGGCAAGGAAATATCCCTGCATGCCTATCCCATCCCCAAAGCGGTCAAGTGGCTGCTGTTTGGCATCACGCTGCTGATTTCTCTTTTTATCCTGCTGGTATACGGCACCCTGTTTTACGGCTCGTTCACCCAGGCGTGGGGATACAACTGGTCGTTTACGCTGAAAAACTATCAGTATGTGCTGCAAAAGGGCGGGCAGATATGGAACTCCATCCGTTTTGCCTTTCTGTCTTCCCTCGGCGCCTCTTTTCTTGCGATGGTGCTGGCGTATATTGTGCAGAAAAAGAAGGTGGGGATCAACAAATTCCTCGATTTCCTGGCGATACTGCCCGGCGCGATTCCCGGCATGTTCCTGGGCATCGGATTTGTACTGGCCTTCAACGCAAGGCCCCTGCAGCTGACCGGGACGGCGGCTGTCATGGTGCTGGCGCTGATGTTCTGGAACCTGCCGACCTGTTACAGCTCCGCCGTCGCGGGCCTTCAGCAGATCAGCAATTCCGTGGAGGACGCGGCGCTGAACCTCGGCGCAAACAGCTTTCGGTCGTTTCGGGATGTGATCGTACCGCTGCTGAAAGGGCCGTTCCTGTCCGGCTTCGTACTGGCCTTTTTAAGATCGGTCACCTGCCTGAGCGTGGTGATCTTCCTGTACGCCCCGTCCACCACCGTCGGCACGGTGTCGGTGATGGTGCTGGTGCAGAGCGGGCAGTGGGGCGCGGCCGCGGCGTTTACCAGCGTGCTGATCGCCATCGCCTTTACCGTGCTGAGGCTGGCCCAATGGGTTCTGGGCAAACAGGGCATCAAATTAGAACTGTAGGGAGGGGAAAGGGCTATGGCGGATTGTTATATTGAATTTCGGGATGTGGTGAAAAAATTCGGCAGTTTCACCGCGCTGGACCACGTATCCCTGAAAATCCCCCGCGGCGCGTTCGTGACCCTCCTGGGGCCGTCGGGCTGCGGAAAGACCACGCTGATGCGGCAGCTTGCCGGCTTTTCGGAGCCCGATCAGGGCGATGTTCTAGTGGACGGCAGGCGAATGAACGGGCTGCCCCCCTTTAAGCGCAATACGCCGCTGGTGTTTCAGGAGTATGCGCTGTTCCCCCACATGACGGTGTATGAGAATATTTCCTACGGATTGAGGCTCAGGAAAGCACCCAGGGAAGAAATCGCCCAAAAGGTTCAGTCCATGCTGGACATGTTCAACCTGGCGGGGCTGGAAAAGCGCTTTCCCAAAGAAATGTCCGGCGGGCAGCAGCAGCGCGTCGCCTTTGCCCGCGCGCTCATCATGGGGCAGGATATTCTGCTGCTGGACGAACCGCTGTCCAACCTGGATGCCAAGCTGCGCGTGGAGGTTCGCAGCGAGCTGAGGCAGATTCAGCGGAAATTCGGCATTACGACCATCTATGTCACGCACGATCAGGATGAGGCGCTGTCCATGTCCGACATCATCGCGGTGATGCGCAAGGGCCGCATCGAACAGGTCGGGATCCCGTGGGAGGTCTATTTTCGCCCGGCCAACCGTTTTGTTGCCGACTTTGTCGGCACCGTCAACTTCCTGAACGGCCGGGTGAAACAAGTCCGTTCGGACGGCCTTGTGGCGGAGTATGCGGGGAGGGACTTCCATATTCCAAAGGCCGCGGGCTTTCAGCCCGGCGAAAGCGTCAGCCTGGTCGTGCGCCCGGAATGCATCCGCATGGCGGAAGAGCGTGAAGCGGCGGACGGGGAAACGCTCAGCGGCGATATCGTCAACTTCAGCTTTCTCGGCCGCATGATCCGCTATTGGGTTCAGGTCGGCCCGGAGGTGTTTGTCATTGACGATTCGAACGTGGATATGAAGGGCGCAAAGCAGGGCAAGGTGAAACTGACCCTTGATATGAACAAGCTTCACGTTCTGAAGGACGGTGATGCGCGTGCTGACGGCTGATTTTATCAACGTTGGCTATGGGGACGCCATACTGGTTAGGGAGAGCGCGAGCGGCTTTTCGATGCTGGTGGATTGCGGCGATGTGACGACGGGCGCGCCGGCGCCGCTGTCCCGGCGGATTTCGGCGGCGGATTTTTTGATTCAGGAGGGGATCGGCAGGCTGGACCTGCTGGTGCTGACCCATCTGCACCGGGATCACACCGGGGGCCTGCTGCCCCTGCTGCGGCATGTCCGGGTCAAAGAGTGCTGGACAAGCTTTCTGCCGCCGGAGGATTGCTGGAACAGCCTCCCTGCCGCGGGCGCGGATGATTCGCAGGGGGCGAAATGCCTTGTTGAATCCATCGGCATCTGCTTAAAGGCGCTGCGGCGGATGAAGGAAACGCATACGGCCGTCCGAAAAATAAATGCCGAAAAAACGGGCCTTTCGTTGGCGCCGGGGCTTGTGGCCGACGTGTATAAGGAAAGCGATCAGCTTTTTCGCAGGCAAGACGCGATCTGCGAAAAGCTGCTGGCGGGAGAAGCGGACGGAAAGAGCCTTGACCTGCTGGATGGCTTTGTCAACAACGCCAGCATCCGCATCCGGCTGGAATACGCCGGGGCAAGCATTGAACTGCCGGGCGATACCTATGCGGCCTGCTGGGAAAAGCACCGGCTGAAAAGGTGCAGTGTGGTCAAGCTTCCCCATCATGGGCATCCCGATTCGCTGAGCGAACGCCTGCTTGCGATGCTGGACCCGGAATACGTCGTCATTTCAACCTCCGACGCCCGAGCGGACGACTGCCCGAGCGCGCAGGTGATCGAGATGATCCGGCGCCGCGGCCTTGAGCCGATGTTTACCGATGCCGTCGCCCGATACGGCGTGAAAGCGGCGTATCATCAGTCGGTACGCATCAATGTAGGAGAGGATGGGGATGTTCGGGCCGCCTGCTACACCCGGCAGGCGGCACGGCCGGCCGGACGCTGAATGCTGTGCGTTGCTTCCTGTTTTCGGGCTGTCATCGGACAGTGTTTTCTTGTCCGGATTGAAGCCCCCTCCCGTTCATGATAGAATACCGTGTATCAACGGAACGTGGAAAGGATAGCGCCATGAGGGAACGTGCGGAAATACTCAGGGACGCAAAGCGGCTGTACGACTATCTGGCCATACCGCCTCAAACGATGGAGTGCGCGGACATCCTGCTGGCGGCGGGCAGCCACGACCTGCGCGTGCCGGAGCACGCGGCCCGGCTGCATCAGGCGGGCGCCGCGCCCCTCATCGTGTGCAGCGGCGGCTACGGCAAAATGACCGAAGGCCTGTTTACCGAGCCGGAGGGCGCGGTGTTTGCCCGCGTCTTAAGGGAACGCGGCGTGCCGGAAAGCGCGATTCTGATCGAGGATCAGGCCAAAAACACCGGTGGCAACGTGACGCTCAGCCGCAAGCTGCTGTACGAAAAGGGCGTGTACCCTAAGACGGGCATCCTTGTCTGCAAGCCCTACATGGCCAAAAGGGCATGGGCCACCGCCGCGAAGCAGTGGCCCGAGGTGCACTGGGGCGTGTCCGTGCCCCCTATCCCCTTTGAACGGTATGCCGGTGAAGCGGCGCTCGACCCCGAAATCCAGCTGATGGTGGGCGACCTGCAAAGGCTGCGGGTCTATGCCGACAAGGGCTATCAGGCCCCCATCGACGTGCCGGAGGACATCTGGGCCGCCTATGAACGGCTGGTGAAGGACGGGTACGGGGCGTATGTGATCGGCTGAAACGGACGTTTCAGCCGGCGGCAAACAGCCCGTTTTCGCTCAGCAGGTAGGAGACCGGCTGATCCCATGGGTCGTGGGGGAGGGGAAAAACGGATATCTGCGCGGCGTAGCACAGTCCGACGCAGGCGCCGGCCAAGGAACGGGCGATAAAGCGGTCGTAGTAGCCGCCGCCATAGCCGATGCGGTAGCCCTGCCTGTCAAACAAAAGGCCGGGCGTCAGGCACAGGTCGATGTGCGGGGGCGTGAGGGCGTGCGCGTCGGGGCTTTCCTGCGCTTCTTTGCTGGTCGGGATGCCGTAAGCGCCGGGCGCAAGGCCGGACAGGCCGATGAGCGGCACGGCCAGCATCTCTTTGCCGCCCCTTGGCAGAAAAGGGATGTAGACTTTTTTGCCCGCGCTGAGCGCGGCCTCTAAGATGGGGTAGGTGTTGACCTCTTCCCCGACCGATACGAACGCAAATACGCTTTGGCTTTTCCGGTACAGCGCGCTTTCCGTAAGCGCTTTGAGGATGGCTCCGTCATGCCGGGCGCGCAAAGCGGCGGGCATGGCCCGCCGCCTTTCCATGGCCTGCGTGCGCAGGTCTTTTTTATTTTGCGCGTTAAGCATCGTCTTTGGGGGTGTCGGGCAGGGCGGGCGGCGCGTTCAGGATGTCCATAAACTCTTCGCCCGTCAGCGTTTCGTTTTCGTAGAGATGCTTGGCCAATTCATGCAATTTGGTCATGTTGTCGTTTAAGATGCCGCGCGCCCGCTCGTACTGCTTTTTGACGAGGTCGACGGTCATGCGGTCGATGCGCGCGTTGGTTTCGCCGGAGCACGTGGACATGAGGGAGGAGCCTAAATAGGGGTTGGTCTCCTGCTCAAAGGCCACCATGCCGAACTCGTCCGACATGCCAAGGCGGGTGATCATCGCGCGGGCCAGCTTGGTGGCCTGCTCGATGTCGTTGGCGGCGCCGGTGGTGACGGAGCCGAACACGATCTCTTCCGTGACGCGCCCCGCGGTCAGGGTGGCGATCTTGTTTTCGATTTCCTCCTTGCTCATCAGGAAATGCTCGTCCTCTTCCACCTGCATGGTGTAGCCGAGCGCGCCGCCCGTGCGCGGGATGATGGTGATCTTGTGCACCGGGGCCGATTCCTTCTGCCTGGCGGCCACCAGCGCGTGGCCGATCTCGTGGTAGGCGACGATCAGCTTTTCCTTGTCGGACAGCACGCGGTTCTTCTTCTGATATCCCGCCAGCACCACCTCGATGGATTCTTCCATGTCGGTCTGCGTGACCTTCTGGCGCTTTTCGCGCACGGCGCGCAGCGCGGCCTCGTTGATGATGTTGGCGAGGTCGGCGCCCGATGTGCCCGCGGCGGCCTTGGCCACCGATTCCAGGTTGATGTTGGCGGCCGTTTTCACCTTTTTGATGTGCACCTTCAGGATGTCGATGCGGCCCTGCAAATCGGGCAGCTCCACCGGGATGCGGCGGTCGAAGCGGCCGGGGCGCAAGAGCGCCGGGTCCAGTATTTCCGGCCGGTTGGTGGCGGCCAGCAGCACCACGCCCTTTTTGCCGTCAAACCCGTCCATTTCGGCCAGCAGCTGGTTGAGCGTCTGCTCGCGCTCGTCGTTGCCGCCGCCGTAGCCGGTGCTTTCGCGCTTTTTGCCGATGGTGTCGATTTCGTCGATGAAGACGATGCAGGGGGCCTTGTCCTCGGCCTGCTTAAACAGATCGCGTATCTTGGCCGCGCCCATGCCGACGAACATTTCCACAAACTCCGACCCGGAAATGGAAAAGAAGGGCACGTTGGCTTCGCCCGCCACCGCCTTGGCCAGCAGCGTTTTGCCGGTGCCCGGAGGGCCGACCAGCAGCGCGCCCTTGGGGAGCTTTGCGCCGATATCGGCATACTTGCCGGGGCTGTGCAGAAAATCCACGATCTCGGCCAGGGCGTCCTTGGCTTCGTCCTGCCCGGCCACGTCGGAAAACTTGATGCCCGTTTCGGACTGGATATAGATGCGCGCGTTGCTCTTGCCCAGCTGCATGGCGTTCATGCCGCCCATGCGCTTGGCCATCTGCTTGGACAGCACGTTGCCCAGCAGCATGAAAATGGCGATGGGGAACACCCATGACAGCAGAAAGCGCGTGATGGGCGACGCCTCGCGGATGATGGGCGAGGTGAAGCTGACGCCCGCCGCGTTTAAGCGCTCCACCAGCCCCGTGTCGTTTACTTTGCCGGCAACGTAGAGCGTGGGGGTGGGCTTGGCCTTGTCGGCGAAGGTGATCTTGTTTTCCGTGTCGTCGATGTAGACTTCGCTCACCTGGCCGGAGGACAGCTTGCTCAGAAACTCGCTGTACGGTACTTCGGTCACCCTGGGCTGGGTGATCAGCGGCATCACAAAGGTGTTCAGCAGCACGATCACCACCATGGCGATGCCATAGTAGTACAGGATGGGCTTGTCGGGTTTTTTCAGATCCTTGAAATTCATACATCCTGCCTTTCTTTCAGTGGACAATGGGCAGCGTCTTATCGGTATGCGCGTAGGTAAGGCGCACGGCCTTGCCGCCTTCGATGTCGTAGGTCAGTGTGTTGGTGCCCCGGAGCATGGGGTCCTTGGTGTTGATGAACCAGTATTCGAGGACGCCCTGCAGCGGGTCGTCGGAGGGCACGTTGTACGCGCCGTACACATCGTTGACCTTGTAGTACAGGCCCCGGTCGCCGCGCGGGCCGGGCAGCTGGCCCATGTCGCGGTAGTTGGCGGCGATCTCCTCCACCGTCATGCCAAGGCGCGTCTTGCGCGGCCCCGTCATGGCGGGGTCGCCGGTGGTCACGTAGTAGAGCACGTTGCCCTGCTCCTTCTGGCAGAAGCGCGCTTCGCCCCAGGGGTAGAGAAGCTGGGTGCAGGCGCCCGTCATGGCCTCGTCCTCGATGGGCTTCTGCTCGGCGGGGGCGCCAAAAAGGCCGGTAAACGCGTCCAAAGTGGTTTTCATCATGGTGAACTTGCCGAACTGGTCGTCCTGCCCGAAATAGCTTTTGACCTTGCCCTTGACATGGTACTCCATCACCATTTCGTTGCTCGTCTTGCCGTACTTGTTGACGGCGATGGCGCGCACCGTCACCCGGCCGCGGGGGACGAGGATGCCTTCGCCCGTAAACTCGGGCGAGTTGGGGGTGGGCTTGGTGCCGTCAATGGTGTAGTAGAACCGGAGGTCTTTTTCGCCGCTGACGTTGCGCAGCTTCACGCGGAAGGGGTTGTTGTAGGCGCCCGGCTGCACGTTGGCGCGGGGAGCCATGGGCATGGGCAGGCGGATGGTGTACTTGACCGTCATTTCGTCGCTCATCAGGTCGTTGGTCGTGCACACCGCGCGGAACACGTACACCCCCTCCGTCATCACGATGGGCTCCTTATAGAGTATACCCTCTTCCGGCAGTTCGCCTTCGCCGTCGGTGTAATAGATGTCGTACCCCTGCTCCGACTCAAACGAAACGGTCTGCGTCAGCAGGTAGGAGCCGCCCGAGAGCGACGCGGTGGGGGGCTTGGGCACCATCTGGCTGCGCTCCTTGTAAAAAGAAACGTCACCGGTCTTTTCGTAGGCGGTGGCCATCAGGGCGGCGGCTTCGGCCACCTTGTTCTGCGCGCTCAGGATGCGGATGGCGTTGCGGTAGGCCTCCGCGCGCTGCGCGCGGGGGGCAGGCTCGTCCCCCTTGGTTTCCTCGGCGATGCGCAGGAATACGTTGAAAGCGAGATCGGGCCGCTCCAGCGCCTCGTAGGCCTCGGCCAGATTGAACAGGTTTTTCAGGATGTCCGGGTGCGTTGGCTCCTGCTGGGCGGCCTTTTCATAGGTGTCGATGGCCTTGGGGATGTCGCCCCTGTCCAGATACTCGGTGCCGACCGCCCACAGCGCGGTGGCGTCGGCGTCGCGCCCCATGCGCGCCAGCATGATCTGGCCCGTCGGCGTGACCTTTAAAAACACATAGGCCCCGATCATCAGGAAAAAGCACAGGATGCCGATGGAAAACCACACCCAGGCCCAGTTGACGACGTGGCGGCGCATATAATAGCTCTCCGGCCTGCGCTTTATGGCGCGGCGCTTTCTCGGCCCGCGCCGCAGGCGCCCCCTGGGCGCGGGCGGCTGCTTGGCTTTTTGCGCCGGGAAGGCGCCGGATGGCCTTTCTTCGCCGATGTACTGCCCGCAGTAGGGGCATACGTGGGACGCGCTGTTGGATTCTCTGCCGCAGCGGCTGCAGGTCATTTACTGCTCCTTACCGAGGGATTCAAGATATTCCGGGTCCTCGTCAAATTCTCTTTCGGGGGCTTCGCCGCCCAGCTGTTCGATGGCGGCGCGCATCTCAATGTAGTCAAAGTAGGGCGTTTCTTCACTCTTGGCCGCTTCGATGAGCAGCGGTAGCGCCCGCGCGTCCATGAGCCTGCCCATATAGGCGGATATCACGGCGCGGCGCTCCCTCCTGCGCACAAACAGATCGACCAGGCCCTCAAAAACGCGGTCGTCCTGTGGTAAGTAACGGGTCAGCACCGACAGGAAGGCCTCTTTGCCCTCGTCGGCCGCTTTGGGCAGCGCGTCCAGCAGCGGCGGCACGGCCTTTTCGCCCATGGCTTCGATGCTTTCCAGCGCGTTGTCGCGCATATCTTCGCTTTCCCTGTTTTCAGCAAGCCACAGGATGTAGGTATCCAGCGGCTTTTCGCTGCCCACTTCGCGCAGGAGGGTGACGGCCAGCATTTTTTCTTCTTCCATGCTGTCCATGCCGTTCAGTATGCCCATCAGCGGCTCCACGGCTTCTTCTTCAAGATCGGCAATGCGGTTCAGCAGCATATCGGGCACGTCCACGCCCTCCAAAAGATAATCCTGCATCCAGGAAACCAGCATGGCGGCGTCGGAAAACTGTTCAAAGTATTCGCCCGGCTTTTCGCCGCCAAGAAAATCCTGCGGGGTGCTTAAAAACGTGTCATACACGCCGGGCATCTCTTTTTCCATGTCCTCGGCGTACTCAAACCTATTGCGGTTGTCCTCCATCCACTGCATCAGGTAGTCGGAAAACTGCTTGTCAAAGTCGATGCACTTCATGCTTTGTCCTCCAGAAGGGCGGCGATGTCGCCGGGGGTAAAGACCTGTTTGGCCCTGCAGAACCAGCAGGTCATTTCCACGTCTTTTTGTTCTTTCAGCATCTGTTCAAGCTCCCTGCGGCCGGTCGCGATCAGCGCCTTTTCCATTTTATCCCGCGAGCAGTCGCAGCGGTAGGAAAGCGGCGTTTCGGAGAGAATTTCAAGCTCCATGCCCTCAAACCAGCTTTCGGCCAGCGCTTTTAAGGAGCGGTCGTATATTTCCCGGCTGATGCCCGAAAAGAAGGGGATGCGCATTTCCAATTGCGCCAGCATGTCTTCCGAGCAGCCGGGCAGCGCCTGCACGAGGATGCCGCCTGAAGACAGCACGATGCCGTTTTGGTTGAGGCACCCCAGCGCCACGATGGAGGGCGTCTGCTCGGATACGGCGTAATACTGCGTCAGGTCTTCGGCGATGCCGCCCGACACAAGGGGGCTGGTGCCCACATAGGGTTCGCCCGCGCCGAAATCCCTGATGACGGTGAGGCGGCCGTCCCGCCCCACAAAGGCGGGCACGTTTTGCCGCCCGTCGGAAAGCGGCGGCACCTCCGCCTGCGGGTTGTCGCAGGTGATCTTGAGCTCACCGCCGCGCCCCACGCAGGCGATCTTGCCGCCCGCGCCGCCGCCTGCGAAGGTGAGGGTAACGCTGCTTTTTTCTTCCTTCATCATGGTGCTCAGCATGGCGGTGCCGGGCAGCACGCGGCCCATGGCCGCCGCCGCCGCGTCGCTGGCCAGATGGATATCGGCCGCCGTCTGCGCGGCGCGCGTGGTGCGGCACATCATGATGCGCGCCTGCCCCCTGCCCGCCGTCATGCGCAGCATGGTGTCGGGGTCTTTGAATATCAATTGGTTGGTATCGGGCAATGTCATCTGTTTCTCCTTATGACCGTATGGCCGAAATATGCAGGCGTTCTTCCCTGGGCGATACGTCCGTGCGCCGGTCGCCGTATACGCGGATGCCGGCAAACCCTGCTCTTTCCATCATCGGGATCAATTCTTCCGCCGTCCACGCCTGCTGTATCTGGCTTTCGGTGACGCGCTGCCAGAGACCGTTCTCTTTTTTCACAAAGATGTCGAGGCGCATGTGCGCGCGGCGGCGGGCGCTTTCCCATGCGTTCTGCCAGAAATAGCACAGTTCGCCCGTGTCCTCGGTGAGGAAGCGGTCGCCCAGCACATGCTCCAGCTTATACGCGCTGGACAGGTCGAAGACCAGCGCGCCGCCGGGCTTCAGCGCCCGGCAGGCGGAGGCGAAAAAGCCCGCTGCCTGTTTTTCGGTGGTCAGATAGTTCAGGCCGTCGCAGGTGGCGATCACCGCGTCCTGCGGCCTGTGCAGCAGCAGCGACGCCATGTCCTGCCTGACAAAGCGTATGCTGCGCCCCGCGTCCCTCGCTTTGCCCATGGCGACGGACAGCATATCCTCCGAACGATCGATGCCCGTCATCAGGTAGCGGTGAGAAAGGGGCAGTGTAAGATTGCCCGTGCCGCAGGCGCATTCCACCACCTGCGCGCCATCGTGTACACCGCGCTCGGCAAGCAATGAAGCGTAGAAATCGGCCCAGCCCAAATAGTCCACCCCGCGCATCAGCGTGTCGTACACGGCGGCAAAGGCGGTGTACATCAGGCGTCGTCCTCCGCGTCGGAAAAATCTTCCTTTTCGGCAAGGCCGCGGTTTACCTGCACGCCCTCCAGACGGCTGTTGATGTATTTGTCGAACACGCCGTTGGTAAAGGAGGCGACGATGAAGCGCGTCATGGCGTTGCCCAGCAGCAGGTAGTACCCGCCCAGCAGCATCAGCGCGTACAGGCCGTAGGGCGTGGTGAGGGCGACCGCCGCCACGATGAAGAGGGGTACAAGGCACAAAAGCCTTATGCCCACGGTGTGCGGCAGGCGGCCGACGGAGAGCAGCAGGCAGTTGCGCACCAACTGGCCGAACTTCATCTCGTAGGTGACCATCATGGGGTAAAGGAAGGTGAGCGACAGCATCCACAGGAGCCCCAGCGTCAGCGACAGCATCTGCGGCACGAGGAACAGCATATTGCCTGCCGCGAGGCGGCTGTAAAACTGCCAGCACAGCAGCATGGTAAAGGGCACGACAGAGGTGATGGCCGACGCCATCAGCCCCTGCTTCCAGTTATCCTTCATGGCGTCCTTAAAATCCGACCAGACAAAGGCGTGCTCGTCCCGCGCCCAGTTGCGCGTTACATAGGCCATGCCCGCCTGCGCGGGGCCGGTGACGGCGATGCAGGGGATGAGCCACAGAAGGGACACGAACAAAAGGCTCGTCATATGGTCCTGCCGGTTCTGGTAGATGGCAAGCATCTCGGGGGCTGCGGCGGCCATGTCGCCTTCCACCGTGACAATGATGTTCATCAGCGTAAACAGGTTGCTGACCAATTTGGCCAGCACCGCCATCATGGGCAGAAAGGCCGCGACGGCCGTCAGGTTCAGCCGGAACAGCCCCGTAAAGCGCACGCGCAGCATTTCAAAAAATAGCTGCCTGCGGTTTTGGGGCAGGTTCTCTTTGTTAAAATCCCCTTTGCCTGATTTGCCGTAGTAGTAGCTGTTCATCATCCGGCCGAACAAATCCATCACCCTCCGCGCATAAATTTCCATAAAACAGTATATCACGAATGGGGAATAAAAAGAAACCGCCGGGGATGAACAGAGTGTGAAAGATGCAGAGGAGGATGCGCTTGACATAAGTATATACATAGTATATACTTTCGTTGCAAAGGAGGGAATACCATGAGTATCACGAGCATTCAGCGTTGGGGCAACAGCGCTGCTGTGCGGCTGCCCAAGCGTATTCTGCGGGAGGCCGGCATGTCCGAAAGCGACCAGATCGAGTTGAGGGCCGATGAGCGGGGTATCCTCATCCGCAAAGCGCGGCAGTATGAAAGCCTGGTGCAGCTGTTCGCCGGTTACAAAGGCGGCTATCAGCCCGAAGAATGGCAGACGGGCGGTGCGGCAGGCGCGGAGGTATTCGACTGATGTACGAGCCGCACCAAGGCGACATTATTCTGCTTGATTTTAGTCCGCAAAGCGGGCATGAGCAGATGGGCGTCCGTCCGGCGCTGGTGGTCAGCAACCACAGCTTCAGCCGTTATACCCGCTTGGGCATCGTTTGCCCCATCACCAGCACAAAACGCGGCTTCCCCCTGCATGTCGAACTGGATGAACGTACCAAAACGCAGGGCGTTATACTGTGCGAACAGGTGAAAAGCCTTGATTTGAACGCCAGAAACGCCCGATGGCTGGAAACCTTGCCTGACGATCTGCTGAAAGACGTGCTGGACAGGATAGGGTTAAGTTTGCAAGCCGAATAGAAAACACGAAAAAGCGCGGGGGCGGGGCTGCCGATTTGGCGGCCCGACAGCGCGCTGAAAAAGCCCACAACCGCCCCTTTCCGTGCGGAGAGGGTGGTTGTGGGTTTTTTTGAACGCGCTGACTTTGCCAACGGGAGTGACTGGTTGCGTATCAGAACAGCGGTTCGCCGGTCATTTCATGGGGGATGGCGATGCCCATGGCCTTGAGCATGGTGGGGGCGATGTCGCACAGGCGGCCGCCCCCGCGCAGCGCCTTTCCCTTGAACTGTCCGCCGCAGGCGACAAAGGGCACCGGGTTGGTGGTGTGCGCGGTGAAGGGTTCGCCCGTTTCGTAGTCGATCATCTGGTCGGCGTTGCCGTGGTCGGCGGTGATGAACACCTGCCCGCCCATGTTCAGAATTTCATCCGCGAGGATGCCCACGTCCTTGTCCACTTCTTGGACGGCCCGCACGGCGGCGTCCAGCACGCCCGTATGGCCCACCATGTCGCAGTTGGCGAAGTTCAGGATCATCACGTCGTACTTGCCGGAGCGGATCAGTTCCAGCGCCTTGGCCGTCACTTCGGGGGCGGACATCTGGGGCTTTAGGTCGAAGGTGGCCACTTCCTTATCGGAAGGGATGAGCACCCGGTCTTCGCCCCTGTTTTCCTTTTCGACGCCGCCGTTGAAGAAGAAGGTCACGTGCGCGTACTTTTGCGTTTCGGCGATGCGCAGCTGGGTCTTGCCAAGGCCGGAAAGATATTCACCCAGCGTGTTGGAAAGCGTTTCCGGCGGGTTGACCACTTTGAGGCCCGTAAAGGTCTCGTCGTACTGCGTCATCGAAACGAATTGCAGGTTCAGGAACCCGCGCTTGCGCTCAAAGCCCGTGAAATCCTTCATGATGAAAGCGCGGGTGAGCTGGCGCGCGCGGTCGGGGCGGAAGTTGAAGAACACAACGGAGTCGTTTTCGTTGATGGTGGCGGTGGGCGCGCCGTTTTTCATGACCACGGTGGGCTTGACAAATTCGTCCGTTTCGCCCTTATCGTAGCTCTGCCGCATGGCTTCGTGGGCGGACGGGGCCGCAACGCCCTCGCCCAGCACCATGGCGTCGTAGCCCAGCTGCACGCGCGGCCAGATGTTGTCGCGGTCCATGCCGTAATAGCGGCCCTGCACCGTGGCGATTTCGCCCACGCCGGTTTCTTTGATCTTGCTTTCCAGCTCGTCCACAAACTGGATGCCGGAGGTGGGCGGCACGTCGCGCCCGTCCATCAGGCAGTGCACATAGACTTTCGTCAGCCCTTGCTGTTTGGCCATTTCCAGCAGCGCGTACAGGTGCGAGCTGTGGCTGTGTACGCCGCCGTCGGACAGAAGGCCCATCAGGTGCAGCGCACCGCCGTTTGCTTTGACGGCGTTCATCGCCCAAAGCAGCGGCTCTTTTTTAAAGAAGTCGCCGGTCTGGATGTCGCGGGTGATGCGCGTTAGTTCCTGATAGACGATGCGCCCCGCGCCGATGTTGAGGTGGCCGACCTCGCTGTTACCCATCTGGCCGTCGGGCAACCCCACATCCATGCCGCTTGCGCCGATACTGGTGTGCGGGTAAGCGGCCTTCAGCCTGTCAAGGTTCGGCATACCGGCGATGTGCACGGCGTTGCCGACCGGGTTTCCGTTGATGCCCAGCCCATCCATGATGATGAGGGCCGTGAGTTTTTTCTGCATGGTTTACTCCTCGTAGCGGACGACTTTGGCAAAGTCCTCGGCCTTCAGCGACGCGCCGCCGATGAGGCCGCCGTCGATCTCGCTCTGCGCCATCAGGCCCTTGA
>CAZFUT010000042.1:0-22090 GCA_964522425.1 uncultured Oscillospiraceae bacterium | reverse complement strand
GCCATCGGCATATTGCTGGGTATTGTCTCGGGGCTGCTGTCCATTGACCAGCTGTTGATTGTGGATATGAATCAGTTTACGGTTGGCGGTATTTTGGTCGATGGCATCAACAGTCTGATTGACATTGCAGTATTTGCCATGCTGTTGATGGGGCTGATCAATCTGCTGAACCGCGGCGGATTCTTCGACATGATGCTGGAAAAGCTAAGCAACTATACGCAAACTGCTGTCAAGGCGGAGCTGATGGTTGCGTTGATGAATGTGGTGCTGTGCCTGCTGACGGTTGCCAACAGTGTCGTGATCGTGATGGAAGGGCCGATTGCCAAACGCTTGCTGGTGGACAAACACAAGATTACACCGGATCGCAGCGCCAATATTCTGGACGCGGTCAGCTGCTCGGCCATGTGCCTGATACCGTACGGATTTGCCCCCCTGCTCGCGTTTATGTTTGCAGGCAGCTCCGGTGCACCGGTGAACTTCTCCGTTAACCAAATTGTGCTGTATTCCTTCCATGGATGGGCACTGGGCTTGGTCATGCTGGTGGCGATACTTACAGGCTGGGGGCGGACATATCAGACGCCTTCCGATGAACGCTCCGTGACAGAGTAAGCTTTGGCCGACCGTTTCACCAAGCGGTCGGCTTTTAAAAGAGGTAGAGTATGAAGATTGAAACAGGACATCCCTTCTACGGTCAAGCCGTTGGCGTATTGGTGTTTTCAACGGTTACCCCCCGCATTCCGGGCGATGCCGGCCATGCATCCACGTTTTCTTTTCCTGTGCGCTATCAGGTGGTCAAAGGCGGATTTGCTGACCTTGTCGAAGGCGGAGAAACAGTCAGAAGGAACCTGCTGGATGCCTGCCTCACGCTCAAGAAGGAGGGCGTCAAAGGCATCTTAGGAGACTGCGGGCTGATGAGCTTATATCAGGAATATATCGGCGCTGAAACAGGTCTTCCCTTTGTCGGATCGGCTTTGTGCCAAATTCCCACCGTATGGCAAATGATAGGGGGAAAGGGCAGCATCGGCATATTAACGGGGCATTCAGAGCTGCTGTCGCAGGCCCATTTGCGTGCTTCCGGATGGCGGGAGGACATTCGATTATCTATACAGGGGCTTCAGGATGAGGCGCATTTCCGGGAAATCGTTATTCAGGGCGGTTTGTCACTGGATATCCAAAGGATGCAGCAGGATGTGTTGCATGCAGCGTGCCGGCTGGCGGAGAAAACGCCCGATCTGCGAGCTATTGTTATCGAGTGCAGCAATTTAGCCACTTATTCCCGGAAAATACAAGAAGATACCGGCATCCCCGTTTTTGACACAATATCAGCAGCGAATCTTTTGGCGTACGCCGTACGTCCGCCAGAATATGAGGATAAATAAATGAAACAGTTCATTGATTTAAGAAGCGATACGGTAACGCAGCCGACACAGGCGATGCGCAGGGCGATGTATGAAGCAGAGGTGGATGACGATGTTTATGGTGATGATCCGACGATAAACCGCTTAGAAAACATGGCGGCCGAACGCATGGGGAAAGAAGCGGCCATGTTTGTGCCCAGCGGAACCATGGGCAATCAAATATGCATTTTGACACACACGCAGCCCGGAGATGAAATTATTACAACACCGTATGCCCACATATTTCATTATGAATGCGGAGCGCCTGCACGGCTTGCGCATGTAAGCTGCGCAATGGCCGATCACCCAAGCCAGATGATAGAACCGGATGATGTTGAAAAACTAATACGGCCGGAGGGTGACCCTCATTTTCCGCATACCAGTCTTCTGTGCGTTGAAAACGCCCTTTGCAATGGCGACGTAGTGCCTGTGGAACAAATGCAAGCCTTGTATGAAACCGCGCATGGGCATGGCCTTCACGTACATCTGGATGGTGCTCGAATATTCAATGCGGCTCTTGCGCTGAATACAAGCGTCAGTGCTCTTGCGAAATATGCCGATTCCGTTATGTTCTGCATCTCCAAAGGATTGTGCGCGCCCGTTGGCTCGTTGGTTTGCGGCTCTGCGGATTTCATTGCGCGGGCGCGCCGATACCGTAAGCTGCTGGGCGGCGGTATGCGTCAGGCCGGTGTATTGGCCGCATGCGGTATCGTTGCGCTCAATGAGATGACGGAGCGCCTGATGGAAGACCATGAGAACGCCAAGTATTTGGCGGCCCGTATAAACGCGATGCCCGGCTTTACTGCCGATGAAAGCCGCGTAAAGATTAACATGGTATTCTGGCGGGCACAACATCCCCGCTTTTCCTCGGAAAATTTTGTGGCCTTTATGTACGATCACGGCGTCAAGGTGTACGGCAGCTTGGGAAGCGAGTATCGGTATGTCACGCACCATGGCATAGACAGAAAGGATGTGGATAAGGTGATGGAACTTATGGCGCTCTATGATGCTGGGCTTCATTCTATTTAACGCTTTATTGGGCTTTGGATCGGGTTCTCTAACCCCATGTGACTGTTTTTTTATGCGAATCCGATCATTCCACGCCACATATACAAATCAATATAAAAATTAAAATTTCTGTATATCTATCGGATTGAAACTGCCCGCACCGGCATCGATGGGTCGGACGGGCTTCATCCCGGGCATACGGTTTATTTGTGTTGACTAACGATGCGTCATGTATATATGGTGAAGCAAAACGTGCGGCGTGCGGTGCGGGCGGATGCATGCCCAAATACATGGGCCTGTACCGCCGCTGCAATAAAAAACGGAGGAATCATGGCTGAAACCGTCTATCGGTGCGATCGGGGCTGCTGCCACGAACTGTGCATCCGCCGCGTGCCCGTTTTCCGAACGCTGTCAGATGAGGATATGCGCCTCATCGCTTCCATCGTCAGGCGGCGGGAGCTGCCCGCCCGCGCCGCCGCCTTCCGGGAGGGGGACAGCCTGAATGAGATGTTTATCGTCCGCTATGGCCGCCTGATGCTCAGCCGTCTGACCGAGGATGGCGGCGAACGCATCCTTGGCGTGCTGTCCACCGGCGATTTTTACGGCGCGGACTGTCTGGCGGGCGCACACATCGCGCAGGAGCAGGCGGTGGCGGCGGAAGACACGGGGCTATGCTGCTTAAGCGGCGAAAAGCTGGCCGCCCTGATGGCGCAGCGGCCCGACATCGCCCTCAAAACCATCCGCCGCCTCAGCGAAATGCAGGTGAAAAGCAGGCGGCTGACGCACATCCTTCTGTCCCGCGACGCTATGGCGCGCGTGGCCGGGCTGCTGCTGTGGCAGAGCGAGGATACGCCGGACGCGCCCCTTCGCCTGTCGCAGGAGGAAATGGCGCGGATGATCGGCCTTACCAAGGAAACGGTCAACCGCAAGCTGGCCCGTCTGCGCGCAGACGGCGTCATCCGCATGGACGGCTACCGCGCCCTCCATATTTTGGACAGGGAAGCCTTAAAGCGTCAAAATATTGATTTGGATCAATAAATGAGCCGCCCTTTTCTGGTATCATGGAACGGAACACAGAGAGGGAGGTTATTGTATGTCCGAGATGTTTTGCTTCCAGTGTCAGGAAACCATGAACAACCGGGGCTGCACGCGCGGCGGCGTGTGCGGTAAGAAGCCCAACGTAGCAAGAGCACAGGACTTTCTTGTATGGCTCACCAAGGGGCTGAGCGCTGTCACTGCCGCGCTGCGCGCACAGGGGCAGAAGGTTTCGCGGGAAACCAACCACCTGATCACGCTCAACCTGTTTACCACCATCACCAACGCCAACTTTGACGAAGCGGCCATCGAAGAACGCAGCCTGCAAACGCTGCGCGCCCTCAGGGCGCTGCGCGGCAGCGTATCGGGCGAGCTGCCCGAGGCCGCCCTGTGGGACAGCGAAAAGGTGGAAGACTTTCGCGAAAAGTCCTATTCCGTCGGCGTGCTGGCCACCGAAAACGAGGACGTGCGCTCGCTGCGCGAGCTGATCGTTTATGGCTTAAAGGGCCTTGCCGCCTACATGAAGCACGCCAACGCGCTGCTCAAAGAGGATGAGGAGCTGGATGCCTTTTTGCAAAAGGCGCTGGCCGAAACGCTGAACGACGCCCTTACCGTGCCCGAACTGGTGCAGCTGACGCTGGACGTGGGCAACGCGGGCGTCAGGGGCATGGCCCTGCTGGACAGCGCCAACACGGAGACCTATGGGCATCCCGAGGTCACCAAGGTCGATCTGGGCGTGCGCGCCCGCCCCGGCATTCTGGTGTCGGGCCATGACCTGCGCGATCTGGAAATGCTGCTTGAGCAGTCCGAGGGCAAGGGCGTGGACATCTACACCCACGGCGAGATGCTGCCCGCGCAGAGCTACCCCGCCTTCAAAAGGTACAGCCATTTTGCGGGCAACTACGGCAACGCCTGGTGGCAGCAGAAGGAGGAGTTCGCGGCCTTCAACGGGCCTATCCTGATGACTACCAACTGCATTGTGCCGCCCGCGGCATCCTACAGGGATCGCCTGTACACCACCGGCGCGGCAGGCTATGAGGGCTGCCCGCATATCGAAGGCGGCATCGGCGAAACGAAGGACTTTTCGGGGATCGTCGCTCATGCCCTGCGCTGCGCCGCCCCCACCAGGCTGGAGGAGGGCACGCTGATCGCCGGTTTTGCCCACCATCAGGTGCTGTCGCTGGCCGACAAGGTGGTGGAGGCCGTTCAGTCGGGCGCCATCAAAAAATTCATCGTGATGGCGGGCTGCGACGGTCGCCAGAAGGGCCGCAGCTACTACACCGACTTTGCCAAAGCGTTGCCCAAGGACACCGTTATCCTGACGGCAGGCTGCGCCAAGTACCGCTACAACAAGCTGGGCCTGGGCGATATCGGTGGCATCCCGCGCGTGCTGGACGCCGGCCAGTGCAACGATTCGTACTCGCTGGTACAGATCGCGCTGGCGCTCAAGGATGTTTTCGGGCTGGAAAGCGTCAACGACCTGCCCCTTATCTACAACATCGCATGGTACGAGCAGAAGGCTGTCATTGTGCTGCTGGCCCTGCTCTCGCTGGGCGTGAAGAACATCCACTTAGGCCCCACCCTGCCCGCCTTCTTAAGCCCCAACGTGGTCAAGGTGCTGGCGGACCGCTTCGGCATCGCGCCCAACGGCACGGTGGAAGGGGATATCGACCTCTTTTTCGCCGAGTAAACCCTGATCTTCGCGCTGCCCTGATCCGACCGATATCTTTCGATAAAAAGGAATCAGAGATAAGTTTGTTCCGGTGACCCTCAAAAACCTTAAGGCTCCCCACTGCCATCATCGGCGGTGGGGAGCCTTGCTTAAACTATGATATCGATAGGAAAGCCAGTTTCCCCTTTGGCCCGCTCAGGGACGTCCCATACGGCCGGGGCGGCCGCCGAAATCGCCGAACCTGCCAAAGCCGCCCATGCCGCCGCCGTTTTCGCTGCCGTCGTTGGTGACGATGCTGCCGCCGTTCAGCGCCACCTGCCCGTTGGCGTCCAGCGCCGCCGTGCCGCCCCCCGCGTTCCGGGAGGTCAGATTAAGGTCGCCGCCGTTTACAGTGATGGTGCCGTTGGAATCGATGGCGTCGTTGGCGGCGGTGACGCGCAGCGTGCCGCCGTTTATCACCACTGCCGCACCCTGTTGCAGGGCTTCCCGGCCACCGAAGCCGCCGGCTGTGCCGCCCGATGCGTTGATGCCGTCGTCCGACGCCAGGATATCGATGGCGCCGCCCTCCAGCGTGACGGCCATGCCCTCTATGCCTTCATAGCTGCTGTTTACCTGTATCACGCCGTCATATACCCATACTGCCTTGTCGGCGTGCAGCGCGTCGTCGCCTGCGCTGATGGTGAAATGGCCGCCTCTTAGGGTGAGGTCGCCGTTGCTGTGCAGGGCGTCGTCCTCGGTGTCCAGCGCGAAAGTACCGCCCGTGATTTCCAGCGCGCCCTGCGCCTTGATGCCCTTCATGCTGACCGTATCGTCGGCTTTGACGGGCTGCTGCCAGCCGCGCCCGAAGCCACGGCCGGTATGCGTAGCAGCTGCCGCGCCGCCGCCGGTGGTGATGGTAAACTGCCCGTTTTCGATGGCCACGCCGCCTTTTCCTTCTTCGGTATCGGTGGCGGCGATGCCGTCGGAGCCGGCAGTCAGCACGAATACGCCGTCTAAGATGCTGACGCTGTCCTTGCCGATGATGGCGTCCTTAACCGCCGTGACGGTGAGGGTGCCGCTTACGATTTTCAGATCATCCTTGCAGGCGATGCCGTGGGCGGTGCCGCCGTTTACGGTGAGGCTGCCCGTGCCGTTGATGGTGAGATCCGCCTTGCTGTACACGGCGGCGTCGGCCCCTTCGGCGTCCGGCGCGTAGCCTGCGCCGTCCCGCAGGATGTTCTGCGTGCCGCCTTGCAGCGTCAGCACCACCTTATCGGCCGTTTTCACATACAGCGCGGGACCTGAAGGGTTTTCCACCGAGGCGTTGCTGAGCATGATATGCACCTTGTCTTTGCTGCCCGCTTCCACGGTGATGCCGCCCTCCATGACGCCCGACAGCACATAGTCGCCGCCCGACGTAATGGTATAGCCGCTGCCCGCGCTGCCGAGGCTTACACAGGTGGCGGCCGCGTCACAGGCGGTGTTCAGGTCTGTGTCCGAGTATTCAGCCGTTTCGCCCTTGGCCGAAGCGCCCGCTAACAGAAGCAGGGCAAGGATGGCCGCCAGCGCGATGCCAAACAGGTCTTTTTTGATGTTTTTCACAGCGATTCCTCCTTTGCGGGGATGCCCCGAGAAAGCTGAATGTTCAGGTTGCCGTTGCGCGTGCGCAGCTCGTTGAGAAAAGCGCGCGTGCCGCTGCCGTCCATGGTCACTTTGTAGGTCAGTTCGTAGAGGGAGCCCATGTTGGTGGTGCGCACGCGGCTTAACACGAAGCCCCGGGTATGCTTGCTCAGGATGTCGTCAAACATGCCCTCGTAGTCCAGCGATTCGGGCACGGTGATTTTCAGATCCCTTTCGCTGTCGGCAGGCTCCCCGAAGCGAAGGAGCGTCAATGCCATCAGCGCGCCCGCCATGGCAAGGGCAAACGTTACCGCAACGAACAGATGCCCCGTGCCCGCCGCCAGCCCTATGCCCATGGCGGCAAACAGCGCCGTGATGTCGCGGGCGCTGCCCGGCAGCGAGCGGAAGCGCACCAGCGAAAACGCGCCCGCCACCGCCACCCCGATGCCGATGCTGCCGTTGACGAGGAAGATCACCGTCTGCACCGCCGGGGGCAAAAGGGCCAGTGTAATGGCCATGCTGCCGGTATGGCGGCTTTTGAACATGTAGGCGAAAGCCGTTGCTATGCCCAGCGCCAGCGCCGCAGCGAAACAAACAAGGTAGCCCTCCAATGTGGGGGGATTGCTGAAAATACTGTTAAGCGACATGGTGTTTCATCCTTTCCTGTTCCCGCGCGGCCATTTTCCGGTAGTACTGCCCGTACTTGGAAAACGACGTGGGGTATATGCAAAGCTCGCTCAGGATGCTCGACAGCCAGAGCGGGAAAACGCCCGGAATCTTGATTTCCATCAGCGTTTGGCCGTTTTCCAGCAGCCGCTCCCCATCCGCGGGGGCGGACAGCGTCAGCGCCTGAGCGCGGCAGCGGATGGAGCGGTCAAAGGTGAGCCTGAGTTCGCTCCCTTCAGGATCTATGTAGGCTTCTCGGTCATAGGCGATATAGGCTTTGGGCTCTAAATTCCAGTAGGCCGTCATGTACCGTATCTCCTGCTGCACCTGATTGAGCGGCAGCAGCGCGACGCCCGTTTTCAGAAACCGTTCGGCATCATAAAGCTGCATGGGCGCGCGGCGCTTGTACACGACGCCCTTCCATTTCTTTTTGATTTCCGCGTATACTCTGTCCCCGCTGCTGGCCGGCCCGTAGCTGCGCAGCCGCAGCTTTTCTTTATAGACCGGCCCTTCCAGGCTGCGTCGTATCAGCGCAAAATCGGGCGCGTCGTAGTATATGTTGGCAATGGTCTGCATGCCGTAGCGGTCGGGTGCCATGCGGCCCGAAAGCCTTGCCATCAGGCCGTCCACCTGGCGGTCGGTCAGCAGGTACTTTTTTTCGTACCGCATAAAGGTCGTAAGCGATGTATTCATAGCCGTTCCCCCTTTCGACGCGCACAGCATATCAGGTCAAACTGAAACAAAACTTAAAAAAATTCGGTTTGTGTTTCAGCTTTTTTTCAGGTTCAGCGGCCCTGCGCGAAGAGAAAAAAACAGGCCCCGTATGACACGGAGCCCGAAAAAAGAGTTACCCGGATATTTCAGCGCCGGACAAGTGGGCGGCGCATCCCGCCGCAGCCCTGCCTGCTGCGATCGCCCTGCCCTGCGCTGCGGTCAAAGCTATTGTTCCGCTGGGTTCTGTTGCCCCGCTGGACGCCGTTGTTCCTTTGCGTGCCGCTGCCCTGCTGGGCGCCGCTGCCGTTCGCGCGGTTCCGGCTCGTGGCCGCGGTGGCGGCGTCGGAGGCGTCGGAGGCGCTGTCGGCGGTGCTGTCGGCATTGCGGCCCTTGCGGCCGCGGCCCTGCGCCGCGGCGGTATCGGTTTGGCCGTTCTGCTGAGTGCCGGCGCGGGACATGTTGCGGGTAAAGGCGGCGAGGTGCTTTTCGGACGCCTTTTGAAGCGCCGTGAACACGGCCTTTACATCGCCCGGGACGCCGTCCTGCTGCAGAAAGATGCCGTACATGGCGATGTTTTTTTCTTCCGCCGCCGCGCCGGCTTTCAGCGCTTCCTCCTGGGTAGCGGGCGCGGTGACGGCCTGGGCGGCGCTGTTTTCGGGTACGGCGATGCCGTGGGCCTTCATCAGCGCCGTCAGCTCCGCGATATGGTTGCTTTCGGCCTTCAGGGTGCTGATGAAGGGGCGCAAAGCGCCGAAGGCGCCGATGACGGCCTTGTACTCGGCCTCGGCCAGATACTCATCCTGCAAAGCGTAGGTCAGCATCTGCTCCAATGTGTAGGTTTCGCCTGCCTTGACGGCGTCGGCCCCGTAGGCCGTTTCGCCTTCGGCCAGCGCGCCGGATAAAGAAAATACCAGCGTCAGCGCGGCCAGCAAGGTGCCTATCGCGCGTTTCGTAAAAGATTTCATGCTCATTCCTCCTTGGCGGATGGTTCCGCAAATTGATGATCGATGCCTGCTCCGGCGGCGTACGCGCCGCCCTTTGCCCTCCTTTCGATGGCCACAGCATACCGCACGAAGCTGAAAGAGAACTGAAAAATTCCCGTATATTCTTTCAGCTTTTTTTCAGCTTCGGTGTGCTATAATGGGTGCATCAGACGGGGAGGGACAGCCATGCGGATACTGATCGTGGAGGATGAAAAAAATCTGGCCGAATCGCTGGAAAAGCTGCTGGGCGATCAGGGCTATCAGGCGGAAAAGGTGGGCACGGGCGACGACGGCCTTGCCTACGCGCGCACGGGCCAGTATGACGCCGTGATCCTTGATGTGATGCTGCCCCATATGAACGGGTTCCAGGTGACCGCCGCCCTGCGCGCCGAGGGCAACATGACGCCCATCCTGCTGTTGACCGCGCTGGACGACGTGCAGAACAAGGTGCACGGTTTGGACAGCGGGGCGGACGATTATTTGACCAAGCCCTTCACCGCCGAGGAGCTGCTGGCCCGCGTGCGCGCGCTGCTGAGGCGGCAGGGCGGCGCGGCGCTGAATACCGTGCGCTTTGCCGATATTGAGCTGACGCTGACGGGCGGCCTGCTTTCCAAAGAAAATAAGCAGGTGCGCCTGAGCCAGAAGGAACTGGACGTGATGCGCCTTTTGATGGCCGCGCCGGGCACGCTCATCAGCAAGGAAGAATTGATCGCCAAGGTGTGGGGCCTTGACAGCGAGGCGGTGGACAACAACGTGGAGGCGTACATCTCTTTCCTGCGCAAAAAGCTGTTCTATCTGGGCAGCCGGGTACAGATCACCGCGCGCCGCCGTATGGGCTACGCGCTGGAGGATGGGCCATGCTGAAAAAACTGCGGCGCAAGTTTATCCTGATCAATATGTCGCTGGTGTTCTTTGTGCTGACGGCGGTGCTGGCCGTGGGCCTTATCAGCATGGCCGTGCATTTTAACAATGAATACGCCTTTGCCCTCGACCGGGAGATGACCGACAGCGCAAAGGGCGGGCGCAACCGCATGCTCCGCATGGGGATGCCCAAGGACGACCCCTATGGGCGGGCGGCCAAGCTGTCCTTCAGCGCGGTGCGGGCCGAAAGCGGCGCGTGGGTGCTGGCGACGCCGTGGATTCAGGTGGAGGAGGAGGCGCTGCAGGCGCTCTGCGGGCGCGCGCTTTCGGCGGACG
Source organism: uncultured Oscillospiraceae bacterium (assembly GCA_964522425.1). GTDB lineage: Bacteria > Bacillota > Clostridia > Christensenellales > Aristaeellaceae > DTU024. The sequence goes on along the minus strand of CAZFUT010000042.1, from coordinate 11,819 downwards.
CCGCGTCGGGCTTCTGGCCGGACAGCGGCATTGCCTTTCGCCGCGCAGAGGGGCGCATCGCCTTTGTCAACCTGCAAAGCGAATATGCCCAGCTTCGGAACCTTTTTTTAGTCTGGCCCCTGGGCTATCTCGCCGCGCTGGGCGTATTCTTTGTGCTGAGCCTGCTGTTTGCGCGCTGGGCGCTGCGCCCGGTGGAGGAAGCGTGGCAGAAGCAGCGCCGCTTCGTTTCCGACGCGTCGCACGAATTGAAAACGCCGCTTACGGTGATCCTTGCCAACCTGGACATTGCCCAGCGCGAGCGGGCGTCCGCATGGCTGTCCGCCGCCGAAACCGAAGCGCTGCGCATGAAACGGCTGATCGGGGATATGCTCTTTCTGGCCAAGTCCGACGAAGGCGCGGCCCGGAAAACCGACGCGCCCGCCGACCTGTCGGCCATCGCCGACGAAACGGCGCTGGCCTTTGAGGCGGGGGCGTTTGAAAACGCGCAGCAGCTGCATACGGCCGTGGCCTCCGATATATGGGTATCGGGCGACGCGGGGCTGCTGAGGCAAATGGCGGGCATCCTGATGGACAACGCCGTCAAATACACGCCGCGCGGCGGCAGCATCGCCGTGCGCCTGGAAAAAACGGGCGATAAGGCCGTGCTGTCGGTACACAACAGCGGCGACCCCATCCCGCCCGACAAGCTGAGCCACCTGTTCGACCGCTTTTACCGCTTGGACGACGCCCGCGCGGAGGGCGGCTACGGCCTGGGCCTCGCCATCGCGCGGGAAATCGCCGTTCAGCACGGCGGTACCCTAAAGGCCGAAAGCGGCGCAAAGCAGGGCACGGTGTTTGCCGTGACGCTGCCCCTTTTGCGCTCAGGCGGGCATGATCGATAGCTTTGGGAGGAAGAAACCATGCGCAGGCTACTATTGATCCACGGCTTGGGCCAGACGCCCTCCAGCTGGGACGCAACGCTCCATTATCTGAACGACGCCGGGCAGGCGCGCTGTATCGACCTGACCGCCGCAGGCGGACGCGACGCTTTGACGTACGAACACCTGTACACAGCGCTGTGCCGCCGGTGCAGCGACTGGGAAGGCCCTGCCGATCTGTGCGGCCTCTCGCTCGGCGGCGTGCTGGCCCTGCATTACGCCACCGAGCATCCCGAAAAGGTGCGCTCCCTTGCGCTCATCAACGCGCAATACAAGATGCCCACGCTGCTGCTGAAAATGCAGAGCGCGGTCTTTCACCTGATCCCCGATAGAAAATTCCCCGCGATGGGGTTCAGCAAGCGCGATATTCTGTCCCTTACCAAATCGATGGAGAAGCTGTCGTTTGAGCAGTCCCTTGCCCGCGTTGCCTGCCCGGCGCTGGTGCTGTACGGCCAAAAGGACAGGGTCAACCAAAAAGCTGCCGTCGATCTGTCCCGCCGCCTCAAACAATCCAAGCTTGAAATGATTGCGGACGCGGGACACGAGATCAACATCGAGCAGCCGCAAAAGCTGGCGGAAGCGCTGAACGGGTTTTATGCCTCCATAAACCATCCAAATGGACAATAAAGCGCATGTCGGCTTTGATTATCCCATCAGGCGGGCGCTCAAAATAGCCAAACATCATTCACCGCCATTGTCTGGCTTGTTTATTCCATAAAACTTATTTATATAATACAACATAAATAAGTTTCCATTGAAATAGTTTATGCAATATGTTATAAACAAGTTGAGGTGAAGAATCGTGGACTACAGTGTATCGAAAGATTTGCTGTCTATTCGGGAAATTCTGGGGATGACCCAGTCGGAGCTTGCGTCCGCAATCAGCGTGGAACAGGCCACGATTTCAAGAAATGAAAGCGGGCTTACGGCAGCGTCCGGCGAATTCCTGGAAAAGCTATATTCATACGCCTTTGAAAAGGGCGTCAGGATGAACCGTCTGAAAGAAATGTTCTGGAAAGAAAGCCTGGAAGCCAATCATAAACTGTTGTTTCACGGGGCGAAAACACAGATTGTTGGAGCAATCGACCGTCACTACGGGCGAACCAACAACGACTTTGGGCAGGGGTTCTATGCCGGCGAATCCTATGATCAGGCGATTTCATTCGTCGCGGGTTTTGAACGATCCTCCGTATACTTTCTTGACTTTGATGAAACAGATTTGAAAAGTGAACGATATGGCGTCGATCAGCGGTGGATGATGACCATCGCTTACTATCGGGGCAAGCTGTCTGATTACAGGGAGCATCCGATTGTACGGCAGGCGGTTCAAAAAACGGAAAACTGTGATTTTATCATCGCCCCTATCGCAGACAACAGGATGTTCCAGATTATCGATACATTCATCAGCGGAGAAATAACCGACGAACAGTGCAAGCATTGTCTGGCCGCAACCAATCTGGGCAATCAATATGTGCTTTTGAGCGATAAAGCGGTAGAACACGCGAAAATCGTTGAGCGCTGCTATTTGTCCGGCAACGAAAAGGAACACTATCAAACCTTGCGGAGCTCAGATACGAAGCTTGGGGACGATAAAGTGAAGCTGGCGCGCATTCAATTCAGAGGGCAGGGCAGATACATCGATGAGATATTGAAGTGAGCCAGCAATCAAGAAGGAAGGAGGCATCAGCAAATGATGGAAAGAATCGATCGGGACGGTTTGCTGCTGTGTGATTTACAGGCGAAAGCGTTTGAGCTGTCGGTCAGCGCAACCGCGACAAGTTCTGAAATTTTTGTTCGCAGATTCATGAACAGCCGTGTTGCGCGGCTCCTCGATAACCGCTCCATACTGGAAACCAACCTTCATGCCAGAGATATATTGGACAGGATCGAGGAGCAATACGGCCCCTCGCAATACGGCCGCGTTAAATATACGAAAGACGAAATGTTCTGGATCGGCTACATCTACCGTTATTTTGCGTATGCAGACGGGCTGACATCCCTTCAGGCGTACAAAATCATCAAGCCCAAAGAGTTGCGGGGCCTGTTCCTGCCTTATCATACGCTGGAGCCGGCGCAGGCCGTCGAGCGTATCTTGGAGGCCAAGCGTCTTCCCCTGAATGAAGCGGAAAGGCTCAAGCGGCAGTATGAGATTTTCCGTAAAATCCGGCAATCGGGCTGAACGGCATGGCCTGTTTTATCTGCGTTCAAACGGCATTATACAAAAAGCATCGGCATCGCCCGGCGGGAAACCGGGGATGCCGATGCTTTCGTGTCAACGATGAATGATGACCGCTATGGCTCAGTTGAACATGGCGTCGACCAGCCTGCCGTCGATGGCGCTGAACTCGGCCCAGCAGGTGTAGCGGCCCTTGCTTTCCTCGTCCTGATAGCTGATGCACCAGACGGGGGAGAACACCATGCCGTCCTTTTTGTCGGGGGCGCGCATGGGCGCGTAGCTAAGCTCGGCCTTTTCGATGGAGACCAGTTTGGAGCCGTAGCGCGAGGCGGCGATGGCCTTAGGCAGGGCGTCGATGGCGGTTTTAGCGTCGATGAGCGTTTTGGGCGTATCGTACATTTCGCCCTGCATGTACTCGTCGCGCAGGTTCAGGTACACGACGCCCCGCCCGGTCACAAAGGCGACCACGGAATATTGCGCGCCGCCGCCGCTTTCGCGTTCCAGCCCCGGCCGTTCGTAGCGCAGGTAGAAGCCTTCGTCCTCCGCAGTGGCCGCCGCATAGTCGAAGGGAGGGATATTGGTATACAGCTCGCCCGATTGGATGGCGGCGTTCAGGCTTTCACCCAGCGTGTGGATGCGCGTAACGCTCATGTCCAGCCATTTGTAGGGGCGGTAGCCCTGCACATTCAGCTTTTCCAGCAGCTTTTCCAGCGCCTGCTCCGCTTCTTTCAAGGTGATATGCGTGAGCGTGTCCTTTTCGGGCGCGTATGTTTCGCCCGTGCCCGGCCAGCCGAAACTGGCCCACGAAGCCAGGTCAGCCACCCTGTTCGACATTGCGGGCAGCGGCGCCATGTCCGCCGGCAGCCGCTTTTTCAGGGTGTCGGCGTCCAGCTGTTCCGGGTTGCGCTCCCGCTCGGCGGCGTTGGCATCGAAGGTACCTTTGTTTTCCACGTAGAACAGCGCTTCGGGGGCCCAACTCAACTCGGCTTCGTCGTTGAAGACGATCCGATACTGGTCCCGCTTGGCGATGCCCGACTGGTTAAACAGGGCCGCGTCCAGCCCCTCGCCTATGTCGCGTTTGACGGCGCGGTAGACGGGCAGGGTGCCGTTTTTTTGATATTCCTCGGGCGTTACGATCTCCGGTTCCGCCAGCGCCAGCGCGCTGAGCGCGATCAGGCACAGCATCAGGACAGTGCTGACAATTTTTTTCATCGCGGGTTCCTCCTTACTGCCGGATGGGCTTGGGCGCAATGTCCACATCCCATGTCTTTTCGACCTTCGTGTCCTTCTTGACGGCGCCGTCCCCGCTTAATTCCCGGATGGACGCCCACAGGGAAAGCCGGTAGGTTTCGCCTTCCTCGACGGCCACGCCGTCCTCCACTTCAAACAGGATGCGCAGGCTGCCGTCGCGCTGGGGGATGGATTCGTACCCCACGCAGTCGGGGAACAGCATCTCTCCGCCGTCCACGCCCACTTTATCCAGCCGGAAGGTGGCCAGCAGCAGCCTGCCGCCCTGCTTTTGGGCCGTTTCAGCCAGCGTGGGCGTGCCCTCGGGCGCTGTTTCGGGCCTGCCGCCCGCGCCGTGGATGTCGTAGCCGAAGGGCTCGGTCACTTCCTGGTCCTCGGCCACCAGCACGTCGGCGCTGCCCTCTTTCAGGGTCACGGTGCCGACGCCGTACAGGCCGTGGTTTCTTTGCACCACTTCTTCCAGGGTAAACACCGCGCCGCCCAAATCCAGCGTTTTGACATTTGCGTCGGCCTTGCCCTCCTTGAGCCAATTCCCCGTTTCCTGGCCGTAGCTTTGGCCGAACCACGCGGCCACCTGCGAGGGGAAGGCGGCGTAGGCGGCCCCCATCATCACAAGCAGGGCGGCGGCCGCGAGGGCGAAAACGCGCAGCGGCTTTCTGTTTCCCGTCCGTTCGGTACGCGCGGCGCTCAGCCCCCGGCGCACGGCCATGTTGAAGCTGTCCGGCGTCGCGCCGTACATGGTTTGCAGATCCTGTTGCTTCATATCCTTTCATCCTCCAAATCCAATGTTTCGCGCAGTTTGAGGCGTCCCCTGTGCAGGCGCGATTTGACCGTGCCCTGCGGCAGCCGGAGCATCCGCGCGATCTCCTGCACCTGATAGCCTTCCACATAGTGCAGCACCATGATGAGGCGGTACTTTTCGTCCAGCCCGGTAAACAGCCGGTAGATGTCGGGGTGGGCGTCCTCCGCCGTTTCCCTTTCGGGCAGCGTGTCGCTGGGCACCTCTTTTTTGGTTTTGCGCAGCAGGGCATAGCATTCGTTGACCAGGATGCGCATGACCCACGCCTGCATGGCGCTGTCGTCGCGCAGCCCTTTCTGCCGCCGCCACGCCTTTTCGATGGCGGACTGCACCGCGTCCTCGCGGTCGCACATTTGGCGCAGCAGCGTCGTGGATACGCGGTACATTTTGTCCTGCATCGCAAGGATACGGTCTTCAAATTCCTGTTCGGTCATCTGTTCCTCCAAGCCGTTAAGATCGATCTTACACTATGAAGATGATCGGGAGAGGGCAAAGGTTGCATCGGTTAAAAAATACCGACGAAAAATATTGTAGCACAGATGCGTTACGATCCGCGTTTTTGTGGTATGATGACCGCCGAAAGCGCTTTGCGCGCTTTGCACGGAAGGAGGACAACGATGGCTCTGCCCAAACTGATCGCCTGCGATCTGGACGGCACGCTGCTGCTGAACGGCGCGCAGTCCTTAAGGCCCGATACCTGCGGCCTCATCCGCGCGCTGCGCGAAAAAGGCGTTTTGTTTTTTGCGGCCAGCGGGCGGCAGCACACCAATTTGCAAAGGCTCTTTGCGCCCGTCAGGGACGAGATCGGCTACCTGTGCGAAAACGGCTGCATCGGCTTTTTTGAAGGGAAAAAGACGCACCGGGAGCGCATGGACCGGGTGCTCGGGCAGCGCATCGTGCGCGCCGTCATGGACGCCGAGGGCGCGGAAGTGACGGTGGCGGGCGAAGAAAAAACCTATATCAAGCCCAAGGACGCGCGCTTTCTGTCCCTGATGCGCGACGTGGTGCACTATGATATTTCGGTGGCGGAGGATATATTGAATACGCCCGAAGACTACATGAAGATTTCCGCCTATGAGCGAAAGGGCGTGGGCGACGGCGCGAAATGGCACCGCGCCTTTGACGGACACTGCACGGTGGTGGAAAGCGGGCTGGAATGGATCGACATGATGCCCAAAAACGTCAACAAAGGCTCGGGCCTGCGGCGCATTTTGGCTGCCCTCGGCATCGCGCCTGAAGACTGCATGGCCATCGGCGACAACGATAACGACCGCGAAATGCTGGCGCTGGTGGGGCTGCCCGTGGCCATGCGCACGGCCAAGCCGCACATCCGCGCCATGGCGAACAGGCAGACCGATACGGTGGAACACCTGCTGAAAGACCTTTTGAACGGCAAAACCGGCATGTGAGGACGGTATGAAGATCAAAGAACCGAAAGCCCGGCGGCTGATGCTGCTGACGGCGGGCATACTCCTGATCGCGGTGGGCGTGGTGCTGTTTAAGGTGTCGCTGATGGGCAACGATCCCAGCACGGCGATGGTGATCGCGGTGGGCGCGAACATCGGCGTCGATTTCGGGCTGGTGCTGATCGGCATGCATTGCCTGTGCTTTGCGGCGGAAGCGCTGTGGGGCAGGGAGATGATCGGCGCGGGCACCTTCCTCAACTGGTTCCTGATCGGCCCTGTCGCGTCGCGCCTGGAAAAGTGGCTGCTGGCCAATTTTACGGTGCCCGGAGCCTTTGTATCGCGCCTGCCCATCATGCTGCTGGGCGTCGTGGTGCTGAGCTTTGCCGCCGCCCTTTACCAGACGGCCGATCTTGGCATCGCGCCCTACGACAGCCTGTCCATCATCCTGTCTAAAAAGAGCGGGCGCAGCTATTTCCGGTGCCGCATCCTGACCGACGCCCTCTGCGTGGCCGCGGCCTTTGCGCTGGGCGGCATCATCGGCCTTGGTACGCTCTTTTGCGCCTTCGGCCTTGGGCCGCTGATCAGCCTGTTCAGCCGGTATGCGGCTGAGCCGGTGCTGAAAGGAAAGGCCTGACTTCATACAATAAAAACACCTCCTTCGCGCCCGAACCGGCTGCTGAACCGTTTTGGGCACAAAGGAGGTTTCATGCACTCAATCTCTTTTTATACTTTTTGTTTCTAAAACAGTATAAAAGACGTTTACTCCCTGTTTTCGGGCTTCTTCTGAAGGTTCTCTTTGAAATCCTCCGCCTTGTTGGCCACGCTGTCCATGGCGTCGTTGAACTTCTGGCTGATGTCCTGTCCGGCAAAGCGGTAGCGCAGGCCGAAGAACAGGCCGAGGAACAGCGCGGGGACGACGAACCAGAAGCCGAACACGATCAGGAGGATCAGGATGGTCAGCGGGACGGACAGCAGCAGCCTTCCGTGCCGGTAGATCTCCAATGCGTTGCGGTTGCCCTTTTCCAGCAATCTGGTGCAAAAACCGATGATGCCCTGCAATACGCCGCTCACTTGTTTTTCCCTCTCCATTCTGCGCTCCTGCGCGCGCGCCTTGTACTGTTGTTCCGCCTGTGCCGTTTGTTCCCGGCCGTGCTGCTCCGCCGTGCCTGAGGGGCGGGCGTAGGCCTGTTTGCCGTGGTTTTCCAGGTAAATGATGGATTCCAGCAGGTCCCAGTCGTTGGCTTCCAGCGCGGCCTTGGCTTCCTCGTAGCTCACGTTGACCTTCTCGCGCAGCTTCTCCGTCATTTCAAAATGATCCATGGTGATCTCCTTTCCCGAAAGGGGCGCTTGACGCTCCCTGCTCTCTCTGTGACGGCCTTATCATAGCAGGCCCTGATGAGATACAAAGAAAAGGAACATTAAAAGCGCATTAATGCTTGGCGTGCGGCCGCTCATATATAAAGCCGCCCGCAGAGCCTTGCGTCTGCGGGCGGACGGTCCGTCCCTACCGGCCGATGCGGACGCGGTTGATAAAGCCGCGGGCGGTCTGGCCGGGGTAGTCGGTTTCGATATAGGCCCAATGGTCGTTGTCGGGCAGGAAGCCCAAGAGCTTGACCGTTGTCCCTTCGGGGATTTTGAACAGCCACTTGGGGTCGATGACGGGGTCGTCGGTGAGCGAGGCGGCGGATATCACCGTGACCGGCTCATACATAAAGTGCAGTTCCTGCACGCTGACGCCCGCGGGGATGGCCGAGCGCGGGATATAGCCCAGCCGGTAGCTGCCCTGGGCGTACTGATAGCCCATCAGCACATAGTCGCCCTCGGTGCCGTACCAGCGGCAGACGCCGCCCGCCACGGCCGCGCCGCCCGAACGGTAATACCAATCGCCGGGGCCGGAGTATACGTTGTAGCCGCCCGAAATGGACGCCTTGGCATACATCGGCATGATGTAGTTGGAGCCGGAGGGCGGGTTGGGGTTGGGGGTGGGCTGGGGCTGGGGCTTAGGCGTGACCTGCGGCGCGGGCGGCGCGTAGACGAATACGACCTGGGAGGGCCGGACCGCGCCCGACGCGTCGACATTGACGGTAAAGGAGGACGCGCTGACGATCCGGTACCCGTTGGGCACGCGCGCGCCGTTGGCATACACCGTATGCGTGCCAAGGCCCACCTGCACCCATTCGGAAAAGAGCTGGCTGCCCGCGTTATCCTGATAGAGCACCTGCACGGAGGCGCTGACGGGCACGGCGTAGGTGAACACCACGCTGGAAGGCGTCGAAACGCCGTTGGAGGCTAGATACACCGATACCGAGCGGCTGGATTGCAGCGTATACCCCGGCACCTTGGCGTCGTTGGCGTAGACGGTGTTGTTGCCCTGGCGGATGCGCACATGGTCGGTGGCCAGCGTCTGCCCGTTGGCGGAACGGTAATAGACGGGGACGGTGGAGCTGGTAACCTGCGGCGCGCTCTGATTGTACAGGAAGGTGACGGCGGAGGGCGAAGCCACGCCCGTATTGCTCACATAGACGGGCGTGCTGCGGCCGGAATACAGCGTGTAGCCCGGGGGCACCCGCCCGTCGTTGGCCGTTACGGTGTTATAGCCGGTGCTCAGACGCACATAGTCGGTATACAGCCAGGTGCCGCTTACCGTCTGGTAATGGACGGGGATGGTCGCGCCCTGCGGCTGCGGCGTCTGCGCCTGCGTGCGGATGGCAAGGAAGGTGACGGTGGAGGGGACGGCTGCCAGAGAGGAGGATACCGATACCACCGCGTCCTTGGCCCCCACCAGCGTATACCCGGCGGGCAGCAGGGAAGAGTTGGCGTACACGATGCGGCTGCCGGGCGCAAGGTCGGCATAGCTGGTGCGGAGCACCGAGCCGTAGATGTCCTTGTATTCCACCGTTACGCGCGCCGTATTGGCCGCGGGCTGGCTGGGCGCGGTGCCCGCGCCCTGGCCGCCGTAAATGAACAGCACGGCGGCAGGCGTCACCGTCCCGTTGTTGTTGCTGACCGTCACCGGCTGCGTGCTTTGCAGCACATACCCGGCGGGCACAAAGCTGTTGTTGGCGTACACCTGGTTGACGCCCTGATCCAGGCGGTAATGGTCGGTGTACAGCAGCTTTCCGTCCACCGTGCGGTAGTAGACGGGCACGGTCGCGCCGTATTGCTGCGCGCCGTAATCCAGCCGCGCCAGATTGTTGGAGAGAAAGCCCCGCCGCCCGTCGGGCAGCAGGATCTCATACCAGCCGGAGGGCGCGATGGACAGGCACGGAAAGCTTTCGCCCGGCGCGACAGTGGCGATGGCGGTGTATGCCAGCCCGCCGCCCTCGCGCACGTTGACACGGTTGCGGTTGGTGATGGTCACGGTGCCGATGGCCGCCGTCCCGCTCGCCAGCGAAGCGAGGGGCAGCAGCGACAGCACGGCCAGAAGGCATAAAAGCCGCTTCAAAAACTTCAAAACAACCACCTCTTTCCAAATGTTGCCGGAAGCATATCTTCTTCAGCCCCATTCTACTATATATAACGCGCATAACAAAGGGTTTCTTGCCTCCGTTCGCAAAAAATTCCCGGGGACCGGCACAGAACAAACATTGTACTTGTTCTGTTTTGCGCTTGACGAAAGAAGAATACCTGCTATGATATAACCAATTCCATATTCCGGCAACGGATAGAGGCGTGGGGCACATCAGTAAGAGGGCGGAGCCACCGAACAGGCGATGAAGCTTTCCGAAAGGGGAACCACCGAAATCCCGAGCGTATCGGACGCTTCGGGGTTGGGCGCAGGAAGAACATTTCTGCGACTGTCACGGCAAACGCCGTGGAGTGCTATCTGCTGAACGCGCACCTGACGGGCGGCGAAGGCATTGGCACATTCGCTGCCCGATTTGTATTTTGAAAGGAGATTTCCCATGAAGAGAATGCTGGTATGCCTGATGGCCCTGATGATGATCCTGCCCCTTGCCTCCGCCGAGGGGACGCTCAAGGTGGGCATGGAGTGCAACTACGCGCCCTTTAACTGGACGCAGTCCGAACAGAGCGAAACGGCGGTGGCCCTGCCCGCGGGCGGCTTCGCCGACGGCTACGACGTGCAGGTGGCGCGCTTCCTTGCGGAAAAGCTGGGGATGGAACTGGAAATCGTCAAAACCGAGTGGGACGGCCTGCCGCCGGCGCTGATGAGCGGCAAAATCGATCTGATCGTCGCCGGCATGAGCCCGACCGCCGACCGCAAGATGGCCATCGACTTTTCCGATCCCTATTACGAGAGCGACCTCACCGTGGTGGTGCGGAAGGATAGCCCCTTTGCCGCCGCCAAAACGCTGGCGGATCTGAAAGGCGCGAAGATCACCGGCCAGATGAATACCTTCCACTACACGGTGATCGACCAGATCGCGGGCGTCGACAAACAGGTGGGCCTGGAATCCTTCCCCGCGATGGTCGTCGCCGTGTCCTCCGGCCGTATCGACGGGTATGTGAGCGAGATGCCGGGCGCGATATCCGCCGCCTTTGCCAACCCGGACCTTACCTACCTGACCTTTGACGAAAACGGCGGCTTCGTCTACGACCCCGTCAACACGCTGGTGGCCGTGGGCCTGCAAAAGGGCAGCGCCCTCACCGAAAAGGTCAACGAAGCGCTGGCCGGGCTGTCCCAGGCGCAGCGCTTTACATGGATGGAAGAAGCCATCAGGCGCCAGCCGCTCAACTAATCCTCAGGAGGGCATCATGCCGACAACGTTTTCTGGGTGGATCGCCTATCTGTTGAACCAGTACGGCGGGCTCTTCCTTGCGGGCGCGGGCGTCACCATGCTGATCGCGCTCACGGGCACGCTGGCGGGCTTCATCATCGGCCTGCTGATCGGCGTGGCGCGCACCATCGAGCTGGCCCCGGGCGCCGGCCTTGCCAAACGGGCGGGGCTTACGGCGCTCAAGGGCCTGCTTACGGCCTATATCGAAATCTTCCGCGGCACGCCCATGATTGTGCAGGCCATGGTGGTCTACTACGGGGCCATGCAGTACATGAACCTTGATATCCCCGCCATGGCGGCGGCCTTTCTGGTGGTGTCGGTCAACACCGGCGCGTATATGGCCGAGATCGTGCGCGGCGGCATCCTTTCGGTGGACCCGGGCCAGAAGGAGGCCGCGCAGGCGGTGGGCATGACGCACTGGCAAGGCATGGTCAGCGTCATCCTGCCGCAGGCCATCCGCCACATCCTGCCCTCGGTGGGCAACGAGCTGGTGGTCAACATCAAGGATTCCAGCGTGCTCAACGTGATCTCGGT
>CAZFUT010000041.1:15962-22578 GCA_964522425.1 uncultured Oscillospiraceae bacterium | reverse complement strand
TCAACGTAAAAAAGTGGATCGCTATGATTGCTTTGTTGCTCGCTCAGGCAGTTTTGATGCCCTCAGCCGTGGCGTCATACGTACCCGGCCTGATTTACAGCAACAATGGAAGCAGAAAGAGTATCTATGAAACTGCAGATGCATCTGCCAAAGTGGTCGCCTCCCTTGACACAAAAGCGACTTTTGAAGTGGAGTCTCAGTCCGGCAATTGGTTGCACATTTCTTACTACCGCAATGGCGTCAAACATCAAGGTTGGATAACGACTGATAGCGTTGGCAGTGTTGAAGATGACGGGTACGTGCCACCTGTTCTTCAAACTCCAGCAACAAGGCCGACATCCAATCCCGGTGGAAACAAGACACCTAAGCCGCAATCCCCAGTTTTAACGGTGCATCTTCCCATTGAGACTTTGGTGTATGGCACGGCAGTTGTTACAAGCCCCAATGGCATGCGACTTAACTTGAGAGAAAATCAAACGATTGAATCCAAATCCCTTGGCCTTTACTATGCGGGCACCACGGTGCTTCTTAATACCAATCCTGATCTGGAATGGGTTTCTGTGATTATTGGAAACAGAGCGGGCTATATGCTCTCCAAGTATCTCTATAAAAACGCTGACGCTACCAGCGTGCAGGGCGAGATGCCAGTCATGAAAGTCGCAAACGGTAACCCCAAAGCATGGCTGAACCTGAGGGAGCATCCCTCGAAGACCTCAAAAGTGCTTGGCAAATTCTATGATGGAGATCTGGTCACCGTGATGGGAACAGTGGATGGATGGTACCATGTTATTGCAGGCGGGAAGATTGGTTTCATGATGCCTTCTTTCCTAAAAAGCACAGGCTCGCCAACCCCCTCGCAGCAAGCGCGAAATCAGTATTCAGTCAACACACGGTTAGCGAGAGGCGTTGGCGTTCAGGCAGTAATTAGTAAGATCAGTGCCAGCCAGCAAGCTATTCAGGTTCAGCTTGCTTTTGATAAAGGATATACCACGCTGGACGACATCAAGAGCTTCAATCTTTACATCAATGGTTCGCTTGTTGCCTCTGTTTTCCCCTATTGGGATACGGACAACCAGATAATGGCACCGACGACTTTTTACTCTTTGTTTCCTCTCCAGCATACAATGAATACCATTCAATTGGTTCCTGTATTAGAAAAGGGCGGAGAGGCTACGGATGAAGCAATTGTCATTAAGTGATTAGGGAACAAAGATTGACAGGAAGGGTGCCTTAAAATTCGCCCCTGAAAAAATGAAGAGCCATCCCATAAAAAAACGGAGCCGAGTCCCGCAAAAGCAAGACAACGGCTTCGTTTTTTGGTAGGATTGATTTGTGAAAAAACATGACTGCCATGCATTATCGTACAAACACACAAAATGTGCAACTGAAATTCGACGTATGCTTTGCGGGGAGGACCATCCCGGCGAACGACAGTGTGCGTATGTGTCGCTGGTCACCTGCACCGTGCTGGTGATGTCCTCCGTCAAAATGCGGTAGGAAAACCGGCTGCCCAGGGTCTGCGGGGTTCATTGCTTCAGGCAAGAACGGTAAAATCGTACCGTTACGCAGAACCCCGCCTAAAACTTGCGACGCAAACGTTGCGGGTTTTAAGTGAATTTTTGATTTCTGTATCCTTTTTCTCTTTTCCTCCGTCCTGTTAGGTGAAAGGAGGTGTGCGCATGGAAGCAGCGCAAGAGCGCCTGCGGCACATGATGGAGGCATACGGTACGCGCCTTTTGCGCCTGTGCGCCGTCGTCCTCAAGGACGCGGCGCTGGCCGAGGACGCCGCGCAGGACACCTATCTGAAAGCGTGGAAAAAGCTGCACACGCTGAAGGATGAACGGAGCGAAGAAGCATGGCTGATGCGCATCGGCGTCAATACCTGCCGGGACTATCTGCGCACGGCCTGGCTGCGCAGGGTGGACAGGCGCGTGCCGCTTAGCAGCCTGCCCGAAGCATCGCAGGAAATGCCCGACCCCGACGATACGGTGATGCGGGCCGTGCTGGCCCTGCCCCTTACCTACCGCGCCGTTGTGATGATGCGCTACGATCAGGGGCTGCCCGTCAGCGAGATCGCCAAAACCCTGCGGCTGACCCCCGGCGCCGTCAAAGCGCGCCTGCGCCGCGCCAACGAGCAGCTGCGCCGCCAATTGGAAAGGTGGTATGACGATGAAGATTGACCTTAAAAAGACGCTGGACCGCAAGCTGTCCGGCCTCATCTGGGACGAACACAGGACCCGGGCAGTGCTCGGGCGGATGGAAGGAGAAAAAACCGTGAAAAAGAAATTATCCGTGGGCCTCGCGCTGGCCATGGCTGTTATCCTGCTGGCCGCGGCGGGCATCGCAGCCGTAACGGTGCTGCGCGCGCCGGAAGCCGACGCCGTAACGCTGGCGCGCCGCACCCTCAAACAGCAGTACGGCCTGACCCCGGCCACCATGGGGCTGTTTTACCCCGTGTACGAAAAAGAGGGCGGCATCGAAACGGTGCGCTTTATCGGCGACGGCCTGCCGCACAGCCTCATCGGCACCTATACCGTGAAGCTGCAGAACGGGCAGGCCAAGGCATCGTGGACGCATGACGGGGCGGACAAGGCCCTCATGGACAGCGGCAGCCTTGAATCCCCCGCCTGGGGGCAGAAGCAGATGATGATCGCCCTCACGGACGATCGGGCCGCCACGGAAGCCGTGCAGCGCTTTCGGAAGGCCCATCCCGAAGACGCCAACGACAGGCCGCATCTTCCCACGCCCCCCGCAGCGCTTCAGGAGGGCGAGTCCTACTGGCAGGGGCTGATCTTAAGGCCCGGCACGCCCGGCAAAAACGACCTGACGAAAGAAAAAGCGCTGGCCCTCGCCAAGGCCGCCCTGATGGACGAGTTTGAGGTGACCCCGGAAGCGCTGGACAAGGCGGAGTGGGAAAGCAGCTTCTATCATCCGAAGGATGAGCGCTTCCCCGCCCTCTGGGGCTTCCGTTTCTTCATCATGGAGGACGGCAAAGCCGTGATGGAGCTGGGCGTCATGATGAACGCCGTCACCGGCGAAGTGCACACCATCGGCATCCTGACCGGTGGGAACGAGTAAAGCCGGGATGCCAAAGCCTCTTCCGTGCGGGAGAGGCTTTTTTTGCGCTCGCAACCAACGGTTGACGATATGCAAGGAGGAATAGGTTGTCGTGCCACCTGATTTTCCGCTATGATGGCGGGGATGAACCAAGGAGGTTTTGAAGATGGACATTCATGAAAAGATACAGCTGCTGCGCAAGGCGCAGGGGCTTTCACAGGAAGAGCTGTCCGACCGGCTGGGCGTATCAAGGCAGGCGGTTTCCAAATGGGAAATGGGGCAGAGCCTGCCTGAGATGGACAAGGTGCTGCTGCTGAGCGAATATTTTCAGGTGTCCACCGATTACCTGTTAAAAGGGGAGGAAGCGGAAACGGTTGAAAAAGCGCCTGCCAAGCAGGACGGTACGCAGTCTAAGGCTGCCATGGGGCGTGCGCTGTACATCGCATCGGCGGCGCTGATATGGCTGGGCCTTGCTGCCGCCTGCGCCCTATGGCATGAGTGGCAGAACGCCCCCGCATTGTTGATTGGCTTTGCTTTGCAAATCACAGGTATATCAGCCTATGTGGCGGCAAAGTGGATGTATAGGATACCCGCACCACGGATAATCACGGCCCTCAGTGTCGTGCCGATACTGTTTATGCCGCTGTCGCTGCTTGCCTGCCGGATTCTTGGCTTTGTCGCAGCGCCCTACCCAACAGGGCTTAGCGAAACCGCCCTGTTTATCCCGCTGTGGGGGAGCGGCTGCGCGCTTGCCCTTAAAAAGCTCGGCTTCGGGCACGGCATGTTCAAAAAAACCGAATCATAGTCCTCCACAAATACAAAAAGGCAAAAAATAAGGATAGTTTCGTGCTTTTTCAGCGCGCCGGGACCATGCGCAGCAGCGCCTCTTTCTGCGAAAGGTAGCCGGGGCTTTGCGCGTCAAACGGCACGTTGAGCGCCCGCTGGTCGTCGTACACGCCCTCGATCCGCAGGTACAGATACAAGGTGTCCGCATTGGCAAAGCGGCTGAAGGATATGGGCTTATCCAGCGCATAGCCCTTGACGCGGCGGCGGATGCGCGCTGGGGTGATCTCCTCCAGCGAAGAAAACACGCGCAGCATGGGCCTGAAAACAACCGTGCGGTCATCCGGATAGGCGCAGGATACCGTAAGGCCCGCCGCGTTCACCGTTACCGTCATATCGCCCACCGTATGCCGACCATCCGCCACCAGAGGATAGGTATAGACGCCCGGTTTTCTGATATCCACCGGGATCAGGCGATACCATTGGTTGGTGCTGCCGGGCAGCAGCTCTTTCAGCGGGATGCCGGCTGGGTTAAAGACCACCTTCATGCTTTGCAGGGAGGGGGAATACTGTTGTTTTTGAAGCACGGCGCCGCAGCGCGAGCACAGCTTTTCGCGGATGCCGGGATGGTAGGCCCGCGCTTTGCGGACGATCGTGTATTTTCGCGCCGCCTTGTGCCCCGTTGCCGCGATGCTGCCCGCTTCCTTGACGCCGCAGCGCTTGCACGCGCGTTCCCGGATCCCCTCTTTTTCGCAGGTCGCTTGCTGCACCGTCTGCCACGCGCCCATCCAGTGATGCAGCTTGTCCGTCGGGCGCTCCTCCTCCTGCCCGCAGACGCCGCACGCGCGCCGCTGGATGCCGCCCTGCGTGCAATCCGTATACTCAGCCTTCTGCCATGCGCCGAAAACATGCGGCTTTGCATCCGTATACATGGTTTCCCGCAGGCCGCATACCTCGCACGCTCGATGGTATACGCCCTTGCCCGCGCAGGTGGCGGGTTTTTCCTCCGTCCACAGCGTCAGCTGATGCCGCCCGGCGGGCAGAACGCGCGTTTCCCGGAAACCGCAGCGGGCGCATTCGCGCGCTTCCTCCCCCTCCTTTTCGCAGGCGGAGGGCAGCGCAATACCCCATGGCCGAAAGCTATGTTCCAACGCGGGGATAGCTTCGGCCATCGCTTCGGAACAAACAAGGCAGATCGTTTTTCGCTGCCCTTGGACACCGCAGAACGCTTCCCGCACCGTTTCCCACGCGCCCGGCTGATGGCCGGCGGCCGGGATATCCTCCGTCTTGATCTTTTGGCAGCGGCTGCATTGATGCTCCGCCTGCCCCTTTTCCGTGCAGGTGGCCGGGACAGTGCCGGATACCCGCCAATCATGCTCAAGCGCTGCCAGCGGATAAACCTCCGTATGGCCGCAGACTGTGCAAACCAGCTGGCTCTCCCCCGCCGTCTCGCAGGTTGGCCGCTTTGTCAGTGCGGGCGTTCCAAACCGATGTCCCAGCGCAGGAAGGGCTTCCGACGCCGCTGCGCCGCACAGTTCGCAGACGTGCCGCCTGACGCCCTCCTGCATACAGACCGGCATTTGGTCGATCATCCACCCGCCGAAGCGGTGATCGCCTGCCTGTACCGTTTCCTCACGCGTGGCCTTACAGTTCTCCCTTTGGCAGATCCGCACGCCCGTCCATCCCGCCGCACAGTCTGCCCCCTCCGGCACGGACAGCTTGCCCCAGTCGTGTCCCAACGCGGCAAGGGGATATTGTTCCGCATAGCCGCAATCCCGGCAGAAAAGGCCCGTTTCCCCCGCCTGCTCGCAGGTCGGATGGCGGATGATCCGGGGGCCGCTGAGCGCATGGAACTTCATGGGAATCTCTTCCGTTTCATTCAGATGACAGACGGTGCAGACGCGCAGCCTTTCGCCCTTTTGGGTGCAGCTCGCCGCCCGCGTGACCGACCACGGAGCGAACTGATGTTCGCCCACCGCGATCTGCCTTGTTCCCTGCGCGCCGCACACGGCGCAGGCGCTTTGCTCCTGCCAGCCCGTTTTGCAGGATACGCTGTCCGGTCTTGCCCACGCTTCAAACCTGTGTCCCGGCGCTTTGACCGCCACGGAATACGTGACTTTTTGACAGACAAGACATACCGTGCCCATCTCGCCGTCTTCAATGCAGGCAGCCTTGCGCAGCAGTCTCAGCCTGCCTGGCAGGTGGCGTTTGGGCGCTTCCCCGCGCTGCTCCGCAGCCGGGCAAACGGCACAATGCCGGATATATTGCCCGCCCTTTTCGCAGTCAAACCCTTCTTCGGGCCGCCATTCGCCCCAGCTGTGCCCCGGCGCTTTCAGCGCTTCCGTCTGCCGCTCATCGCCGCAGCGTTCGCACACCTGATAGCGCCGCCCCTCATGGGTGCAGGTAGGCGTTTCTTCAATAATTCTTCCGTACTGATGTCCCAGCTTTTCGAACACGCGCATCTGCCGCTTTTCCCCGCATATGCCGCAAAGCCGGTAGACTTCTCCCTCCTGCTCGCAGGAGGGCCGGGATGTGATTTCACCGCCAAACCGATGCGCGGCAAGCGGCAATTTACGTTGCGTTTTCGCGGTACACCCCTGGCGGCTACATACCAAATAGACCTCTCCTTGGGTTGTGCAGGTGGAAGGGGTTCTGCCTTCTTCGACAAAATCATGTGCCACCGGCGGCAGCGTTTCCACCAGCTTTTCTTTCCCGCAGCCTCCGCAGACACGGTACACTTCCGCGCCCAGTTCGCAATCCGTTCTCCGCGTTACCG
>CAZFUT010000041.1:0-15862 GCA_964522425.1 uncultured Oscillospiraceae bacterium | reverse complement strand
GACCGCTCGCAGCGGTATAATTCCCAGCCGCAATGCAGGCAGTCTGACGCTTCGCTCTCCGCCAATACGAAGGAATGCTTCAAAGCAGGCAATTCCTGAAGCAGCTCTTCTTTTTGGCACACATTGCACAGCCGGTATTTTTTCCCGGCGGCTTCACAGCTTGCGTCTTTGGTGATCTCATCGCCGAATGGATGCCCATTCGCGGCAAGAGGCACTGTCTTCTCAGGCTCAGGGCATCCGGTATTTTGGCACACATAGTGTTCCCACCCTGCGGCCTCGCAGGTCGCCGGCTGCATATCCGCCAGCAAAAAACGATGCCCCGTCCTCGGCCATGTTTCAATAACGTCCTCTGTTCCGCACCATGCGCAGCGCCGGTAACGCTTGCCATCCTCCGTGCAAGTCGCTTCTTGAATCAGCGCTTCCTCTGCGAACGCATGGTCAGCAATCGGGCTTTCTTCTGTCTTTTCTGCGCTGCAGCCGGTGTTTTTGCAAACAAAAAGCATCCATCCCCGCTTTGAGCAGGTTGATGCCTCCGATTGACGCAGCTTCCATTGATGGCCGGTCTTTGAAAGAGTCTCCGTTACATGTTTATATCGGCATACCGAACATTGCTGATACCGTTCGCCGTCCTGTTCGCACGTCGCCGCTGTCGTGATCGTTTCGCCGTAGCTGTGCCCCTTCGCAGGCAATGTTTTTCGCTCGATATATTCGCAGCCCGTGCATTTGGACACCACTTCTCCGGCGACCGTGCAGGTCGCGTCCGTTCGGCTTATTTCCTGCATGGTATGCGTATGCGGCTGCGGCACGGAAACCGGGATACGGATGGTCATACCGGGCACGGTGAACACTTCGCCGTTTTTTAACTTGACCGTCGCGCTTTGTATGGTGATGCTTTCGTTTTCTGTTGCGTTATCCCTCACGCCTGCCTTGATATCAATTCCCAGCGCGGCGGTACGATTGCCGGAAAAAGAAAAACGATTGCCGGCGCTGCTGTTGGCGCCTGCCCCCGCAAACCCAGTGATGCTGATCCCGGCAGTCGCCGTTACCCTTCCCGAAACGGAGGCTATCACCCCATCGTTGGGCAGCACATAATAGCTGATTTTCACAACAAACGGCGTGTTTGCTTCAATGGGATCAGCGCCCCAATATCTTCCTTGAAGGCGCACCTCATACGCCCCTGCGCTCGTCACGGGACAGAAGCAAAACAGGTATGCAAACATTACGCACAGCGAAAGCAGGATCGCCTTTTTCATTTACGCGCCTCTTTTCCGTAGAGTATGCGCTTCCGACCGTCGCAGTATGTTCGGCAAAGCTTTATGCAAACTGAAAACGCTGTATGCCCCCAAGATTTTGACGCTATATGATGCAACGGCGGCCTTGAATCCTGCTGCATTATAACAAAACCATGGCGGCGTTTCAAGTAACGATTTCAAAATCGGCTGATTATGATTGATGATCAGCGTTCCAAGGGCCATCTACGCCGACTTGGTGGGCTTGTCCTCTCGGGGATTGGAGAGCAGGGCTGCGTACTGCGCCTCAAACGCTGCCCATGGAATAAGTTGGGACATGCGCACCCATCTGTTCTCGGGATTCAGCCTGACACCGCCCAACAGCGTCGCATCCTCAAAGAAGGTTGCCTGGTGTGTTTTTCTCTGGTATATGACGTTTTCACTCCGGGTTAAGTGCAAGGGCTTTGGTGGGTTTGAGGGACTTTCCTTGCACCAATGATACCAGAAAATCAGCAGGAAGTGTTGTGAATGCTATGATTTCTGTATGCTCAGGCAGAAAAAATTAGAAAAAACTAATGGAGTTTTTCAAAATACGTATTTGACTTATCGAATTGGAATTATATAATAAAAAATAATAGTGGGAGCATTCATTAATCAGTATAGGAGGATATGAAAATGAAAAAACTCTTGGTGCTCATTCTGGCTGTTGTGATGATAGTGCTGTCATTCTCGGCGCTCGCAGCTGATGAGGTGAAGATCACCTTTTATACAGAGAACGCGACAAACGGAGCAAACGAAGCACGACTTGCTGAGTTTGAAGCGCAATATCCTAATATTAAGGTTGAACTGGTAGAAATGCCTGCTGGATCTACAGATCGTATGCAAATGCTGAGCACCGTGTTGCAGGCAAAGGATGACAGCTTGGATGTGTTTATCGTTGACTGCACATGGCCGGAAACCTTCGTTGCGGCTGAATGGCTGGCAAATCTGGATGGTATGTTTACAAAAGAAGAGCTTTCCGTGTTTTCTGCTGGCGCACTGGAAGGCTGTAAGATCAACGGTAGCCTTTACTGCCTTCCGCTTTTCGTGAATACTGGCGCGATGCTTTATCGTGCTGACCTTCTTGAAAAGTATGGCTTTAAGCCTGCGAAGACATGGGATGAACTGATTGAGCAGTCTAAGGTTGTTTCCGCAGGGGAAGATGGAGTTTATGGATACGCGGCAGCGTGGAAACAGGCGGAAGCGCTGACCTGTTGCGCGATGGAACATATTTGGAATGCCGGTGGCGAAGTTATCGTCGACGGAAAGCCTATTTTCAATAATGCTAACGTTATTGCGGGCATCTCCGAGATGAAAAAGCTGATTGACTCGGGTGTGTGTATTGATGGTATTCTTGGCATGGCGGCCAAGGATGTTCGTGCTGCTTTTTTTGCTGGCCAGGTTCTGTATGCACGTGATTGGTCTGTCCAGATCGGTAATGCAAACAATCCTGAGACTTCTTCCGTTGCCGGAAATGTTAAGCTGGTTCCGCTGCCGACCTCTGGCGCTGAGTATGTCAGCTATAACTGCAACGGCGGGTGGAATATTGGAATTTCTGCTTATTCCAGTCACAAGGAAGAGGCTTTGCAGCTGATTAAGTTCTGGACTGGTAGTGAAGCGATGCTTCATAATGCTGTGATGAACAGCAAGATGCCTGCTCGTCCGGCGCTCTACGCAAACGAAGAACTGATTGCTGCTCAGCCTGCAATGGCTTCTATGCTTGAGTTTGCGGCAAACTGCAAGAACAGACCTAATTCCGCTTATTATGAGGAAGTTTCTGCTGCCATGCAGCAGGCTGTGATGGATGTTCTGATGGGGGCCAAGGATATCGAAACGGCTGTAAATGATATGCAGGCAGTTGAAGAAGATATCTATACATGGTAAATGTAAGTGATGATACAGCACCGAATATGACAACACCAGGTATCGTATTCGGTGCCCTCTTTATTAAGGAGCTAAAATGAGAAGCAAGCAAAGAATTCTGTTGGGATATCTTTTCCTTATACCAGCATTACTGTTGTTTGCTATTTTTGTAGCTTACCCCATATTTAATACAATCCGTACTAGTTTTCTATCGCTTCGTATACAAACGTTACGCCAGGGCGGGAGATTTGTTAGATGGGATAACTATCTGAAGCTTGCCAAGGATGAGGTCATGTGGCGAAGTTTCCGTTTCACAGTTCTTTTTACTGTTGTTGCGGTGTGCCTTGAGACTGTAATTGGAATGGCTTGCGCGTTGATAATGAACAAAAGTTTTCCGGGGAAAAGCTTTGTCTGTGCAATTATCTTGATACCGTGGTGTATTCCGACAGTCGTATCTGCATTAATGTGGTCCTACATGTTTGCAGAAACTTACGGTGCAATCAATCAGTTTTTACAGATGCTGGGCTTGATAAAGGAGCCGATACACTGGATTACAGAGCCGGGGAATGCATTTGCGGCAATTGTAATCTCAGATGTATGGAAAACAACGCCGTATATGTCATTACTTTTACTGTCAGGTTTGAAAACAGTTCCCAATGATCTCTATGAAGCGGCAGCTATTGATGGTGCAACGCCGGTCAAGAATTTCTTCTGGATCACACTTCCGTCGATCAAAGCTGTACTTGTTGTCGCAATCATGTTCAGAACAATCGCTAGTTTCAGAATCTACGACTTGATTAAAGTTCTGACGAATGGAGGCCCAGGACAGACTACAGCGAGTTTGACGATGTATACGATGCAGCAGTACTTCTCGTTCGGCAACTATGGCTATGGGGCTGCATTGGCAGTAGTTACGTTTGTAGTTTCGCTTATTATTTCGTTTTTCTTCTACGATGGAATGAAATCGAAACTGGAGGTGCAGTGAAAATGAAAAAAAACGCTGCTAAGACAATTAGATCCGCAGCGATTCCGGTATTCTTTTTTGCCTTTTCGCTTTTGATTTTATTCCCATTTCTATGGCTGGTTTTGGGTTCTTTCAAGTCTGTCAGAGAGCTATTTGCAGTACCACTTCGATTCTGGCCTGAAGTCTGGAATTATGAAAACTATATCGAGGCATGGATTAATCAGCCGTTTGGTCAGTACATATGGAACAGCCTGATTGTTTCTGGAGTATCTACGTTGACCGTTGTATTTGCATCTTCACTTGCGAGTTATTCTCTGGCTAGAACTCCAATAAAGATGAAGAAGTTAGTTTTGACTCTCGTGTTGACAGTTTCATTGCTGCCTCCGGTAACTTTGATGAATCCAATTTACCAAATGTTCAGTAAACTGAGGCTGACCAATACAACGATAGGTTTGGCTTTGGTATTGGCGGCTACAGAACTCCCCACAGCGATATGGCTCTTGACCAGTTTTTTTCAGGCGGTGCCATTTGAACTGGAGGAGAGTGCGATGCTGGATGGGGCAATAGTACTTCGGATTTTTGTGAGCGTTGTCATTCCGCTTGTGGCACCGGGAATGTTTACAGTGTGCATTATGGCGTTCATTATGTCATGGAATAACTATATATTCTCTGCTGTTTTGAACCAACTGCCTGTAGCGAGAACCGTTCCGGTTGCTTTGACATTATTCGAAACAGAGAGCTATACACCTTGGCATTTAATTTCTGCAGCCGTCGTTTTTGTTTCGTTTCCTCTCGTAGTGATTGTAATGGTGATGCAGAAACGCATCGTTTCAGGCCTGATTACTGGTGGTGTTAAGGGATGAGTAGCTAAAGAAGTTTTGCGCATACCGGATGAACTGACGCATAGCTAGGGTGATATATTTCTTATTGTTGTGAGCAATAGCCACGTTTAGACTGCGATCCTCATATCCTTCAAGAAGACAGAACACAGGTTTATCAAGTTGCGTTGGCTCGATCCAGGTTGATACCTCACCGATAAATGCAGAACCTATGTTGGCAGCAACCAGCAAATGGACTAGCCCTGGGTTGGAAGTCTCAAGAACAACGTTCAACGGAGTATTGTGAAGGGAAAACAGCTCTTGAGTGTACTCTTTTAAATATCCGGAAGTACCGATGATGAAAGGGGAGTCTTTAATGGCATCAAAGGAGATGTGTGGGTACTTGGAAGAGAGAACATTGTAGGCCTTGGCAATTAATGGAGACTTTGGGGGAAGGGCAAGCAATATTGGTTCTTTATGAATGAGATAGTAAGTAAGTTTCGTATCGCTTGAGTTATAGCAAAAGCCAATATCCCCTTCGCCGTTCAGCAAATGTTTTTCTACCTCGTAGGAATCCACTTCTTTGATATGTACATGGATATTGGGGTGGAGATTCATGAAACCGGGGAGGAGATAGGAGAGAGTAATGAATGATTTTGCTTTTGTGACGACAAGCGTCAGTTCATTCTTTTCTTTTGCGATCTGCATTTCACTTATCGCATTATGGTATTCAAGCAACATGTTCCTGGCTCTGGATAAAAGAATCCTGCCAGAGTCGGTAAGTGAAATCTTATTTCCATTGCGTATAAAAAGCTGGGTTTCCAGTTCTTTTTCAAGGTGCAGAAGTTGCTGGCTCAAGGCGGACTGAGTAATAAAGAGATGATCGGCAGCTTTTGTGATGGTTCCACATTCGCAAATGCAGATGAACGATTCAAGCTGATTCAGATTCATAATTTTGCTCCTTGTGGCTGAATTAAAATCAGTTTAGCAAACGTAAGTGATAAATGCAACAATAATAAAGGAGAGACAGGCAATGAAAACTGTAACGAGACAGGAGAGAAAGATCCCTGTAATTGCAGAAACACAGGTTTTGGTTGTTGGAAGCGGGCCTGCGGGAATTGCGGCTGCAGTAGCCAGCGCAAGAACTGGCGCAAAGACCATTCTGGCAGAACGATACGGTTGCTTTGGTGGCGCACTGTCGGTCGGTCGGGTTGAATCTTACAATTGGTATTTCAATGATAAGACATATACATCCTGCGGAATCACATCTGAAATCGAGGAGAGAATGATTGCCATGGGGGGAACACAGCATGATGATCGTGGCATTGGGAATTTCTTAAATGCCGAGATATATAAGATTATGCTGGACCAGTGGGTTGAAGAGGAAGGCATTATACCGCTTCTCCATGCGTTGGCTGTTGATGTGGTGAAAGAGGGAAATCAGGTCAAAGGAGTCGTTTTTGAAAGCAAATCTGGCTGTGGTGCAGTATTGACGGACTGTGTTATTGATGCAACCGGTGATGGTGACGTTGCAGCAATGGCCGGAGCAGAATTTAAAATTGGCGGAACAGATAAGCGAGATGTTCTTCCGGTTACGATGGTCTTTGGTGTAAGTGGAGTTGATGTTCAAACCTTCCAGGAATACGTTGCGGCGCATAAAGAGATGATTACACCTGAAACACATGGGCTTAAGAAAGTATTCTATCTGGCGCAGAAGGCGGGAAAGTGGCCGTATAGCTGTGAGGGTGGAGCTTGGAAAACGCTGACGTCTTCGGGGGACTTTACAAGCCTAAATATTACCCGGGAGTTCCGAATTGATGGTACGAATGTATGGGATTTGACGAAAGCTGAAATCAGTGGTAGAAAGCAGGCACTTGTAGCAATTAAAGCAATGCGGGAGTTTGGAGGTGAGATGGGATTTACGAATTGTGCACTGCGATCCTTTGCATATCAGATTGGTATACGAGAAACACGTCGTATAACCTGCGAATATAATATAACCCGTACGGATATCATGAATAAAGCAGAATTTAATGATAACATCGGTGTTTACACTCGGTTCATAGATGGAGAGGTTATTTCTCACGATGACAGTAGATTCCAGCTTCCGTATCGAATGACTATCCCTGTTGGAATTGATAATCTCCTGGTTGCCGGACGCTGCGCAGGGTGTGAAAAGGATGCTATACAGACGATTCGTATGATGGTTTGCTGTGCAACAACCGGACAGGCAGCAGGAACTGCAGCTGCAATGGCAGCTCAGAAGGGTATAGTTCCTAGAACTCTTGAGGTGGGTGATCTGCAGGATAAACTCCGCAAGGATCGTGTGATACTATCATAATGCTTATACTAATTCAAACCATTAACGCATCGTCACGTCGGATCTTTTGGCTTAGTGATGGCGTTGCGAATGCTCGACGTAGCGCCGCTACGCCTTCGTATCTGCTCCTTGCCCTAATCCCAAATTCCTCTCCACTTTAGATGCATTTAATTCTTTCATTGGTATTAGTTGAGTGAAGGAGGTACAAGGTTGATATGAAAAAGATAATTGTTCTGGATGGATATACCGAGAATCCAGGAGATTTAAGTTGGGAGCCGCTTGCAGAGTTGGGGGAAATTAAAGTATTCGATTACACGCCACCGGAGATGATTGATGAGAGAATCGGAGAAGCGGAGATTGTATACACAAATAAAACGCCTATATCTGCTGATACCCTAAATAAGCATCCTAACATTGAATTCATAGGAGTACTTGCAACAGGTTATGATGTTGTTGATGTAGAAGTGGCAAAGAAGTGCGGAATAGTTGTTTCAAACGTACCGATATACGGAACTACTGCTGTTGCTCAGTATGTCTTCGCATTGCTGCTTGAGATTTGCCATCATGTAGCCCACCACTCTGAGGCCGT
Source organism: uncultured Oscillospiraceae bacterium (assembly GCA_964522425.1). Taxonomy (GTDB): domain Bacteria; phylum Bacillota; class Clostridia; order Christensenellales; family Aristaeellaceae; genus DTU024. The sequence continues at coordinate 8,040 of CAZFUT010000041.1, read as the reverse complement.
GCAAGAAGGAAGATGGACATCTTGCCGAGATTTTTGTTTCTGGGATTATCCGCTTATCGAATTAAAAGGTAAGACCATGGGGATTATCGGATACGGCCGTATTGGACGCGCAACCGCGAATATCGCAAGGGCATTTGGTATGAATGTGGTTGCATATGATGTCTTTGGTGATGAACCGGAGATGACGAGTCTCGAGAATCTGCTAAAAGAGAGCGATGTGATATCTCTGCATTGTCCTTTGTTCAAAGACAATATTGGGATAATCAACGAGGATACTATATCACAGATGAAAGAAGGCGTAATACTTATCAATACCTCCAGAGGGCCGCTGATCAATGAAGCAGATCTTAGGCGTGCATTGATTAGTGGCAAGGTTAAAGCCGCAGCGGTTGATGTGCTTTCAGTGGAGCCGGCTCAGATGGAGAATCCTTTGATGGGGCTTGAGAATTGTATTATTACGCCTCATATTGCTTGGGCGAATAAGGAAAGCCGGCAGCGTCTGATGGATGTTGCGGTTAATAATCTCAGAGAATACCTTTCTGGAAAACCAATTAACAATGTTGCGCGGTAAACTTTCGAAACGGTAAACCTGTTTTTTACGAACTATACATGAGCATCATAGGTTGTGTCCCCTGAATAACCGCCCATCACGCTACCAGGCAGCCGGGCAACACGCCGTCCTCCATTTTTCGTCCCAATCCAGCCCTCCTGATCCAGCCCCAAACAGGCCCCCAAAGAGACTTCAGCCGTTTAAACGGGTTCCGTGTGCTTTATCCACCCGCCCTTATTTTACAGGCAGGAAAGCGTTGGCCATGAGCTTGTTGTAGGCGTCTTCGCTCAGTTCCTGATGGAAGAAGAGGGAATAGAACGCCTGCACCTCGGCTTTCAGGTCATACTCGGCGAATTCCGGGTACAGCACTTTGGTCAGCCACAGCAGCGACAGGTAGCGGTGGATGGACGGCGGGTTGCCCACCCAGTTGTAGGGTTCGCCCGGCACTTCGAGGGTGCGGCCTTCCTTGATGGCGGCCAGCGCCTGCCAGCCGGGATCCTGCTTGGACTGTTCGTACATGGTGTTTGGCGCAAAGATCACGATGTCGGGGTTCCACAGAAGCAGCTGCTCCATGTCCACCTGGTTGCCCGCGCCGCGCGGCGATACTTCATTTACGACGGCCACGTTGTCGCACAGCATGTCGATGACTTCGGCGTGGAAGGAGGTTTTGGCCAGCACGCTCAAGCCGTCGATGCCCACGAAGTAGATCACCTTTTTGCGGTTTTCGCCCACCTTTTCCATGATGCTTAGGGTGCGGCTGTACGTGCTTTCGCAGAAGGCGGCCAGCTTCTCGGCTTCTTCAGCCTTGCCGAGCAGGTCGCCCAGCAGGCGGTAGGCCTTGGCGGAATCGGTCAGCGTGGCTTCGATGTGCACGCAGGGGATGCCCGTGCGCTCCTGCAAGCTGTTCAAATCTTCCACAATGTTCTTTTTCGCTTCGCCCAGGTCGATCAGGATGTCGGGGGCAAGCTTGACCAGTTCTTCAAGGTTCACTTCGCCCTTGCCGCCGTATAGCTGGCCGGTCACGGGCAAATGGTGGTATGCTTCGGGGATGTAGGGCAGCTCGGCTTCAGACCATTTGCCCGCAAGGCCCGCGAATTTTTCGGGCGCGAGGGCGAACACGTAGATCTGCGCCAGCGGGCCGGACACCACCAGGCGCCGGATGTCTTTTTTGACCGTTACTTCGCGGCCGGTATCATCCTTGAACACGCGCGTTTCTTCGCCGCCAAGGGCTGCAAGGGCGGGGAGCGTCAGGCAGAGGACAAGCAGCAGTGCGATCAGTTTTTTCATAAGATATCTCCCTTTCGTGGAATGTATTGCTTGCGCATGGGTTGCCCCATATCATCCGTTCAGCACCCACCTGGGCACGCACAGGCGTACCCTGTCCCCGGCGAGGCTCTGCATGGACACATCGACGCCGTACAGTTTGGTGAGCAGCTCTTCATTCAGCACATCGCGGGGCGCGCCGTCGGCGGCCAGCGTGCCGTCCTTGAGGGCGAGGATGCGGTGGGCATACAGAAAAGCGTGGTCGGGGTGGTGGGTGGATTGCAGGATGCAGTACCCGTCCCGCGCAAGCTTTTGCGTTTCTTCCATCACGCGCAGCTGGTTGCCGTAATCCAGACTGCTGGTGGGTTCGTCCATCAGCAGCACCCGCGCATCCTGCACGAGGGCGCGCGCAATCAGCACCAATTGCCTTTCGCCGCCCGAAATCTGCATGAAGCCCCGGCTGCGCAGGGGATACATCCCGACTTTTTGAAGCATCTGGTCGGCCTTATCCATCTGTTCCCGGCGGGGAGAGGAAAAGCCCGATACCTGCGAGGTCGTTCCCATCAGCACCATGTCGAACACGCTGAAATTAAACGACGGGTAATGGCTCTGGGGGATGTAGGCGATGCGCCGGGCAAGTTCTCCCGCGGAAAGGCCGCGCACGCTGTCGCCGTCTATGGACGCTTCCCCGGTATAGCCGGTCAAAAGCCCCAGCATACACTTAAACAGCGTGCTTTTGCCCGCGCCGTTAGGCCCAAGGAGCGCGATCAATTGCCCCTGTTCAGCCGAAAAGGTGATGTGGCGCAGCACCTGTTCAGCGCCGTAGGAAAAAGAAAGGTTGCGTACCGCAATGCTCAATATCGCTCATTCTCCCTTGTGATCAGATAGATAAAGAAGGGCGCGCCCACCAGAGAGGTCAATATGCCAAGGGGAATCTCCGTCATCATCAGGGTGCGGCAGAGGTTGTCCACCATCAGCAGAAACAGTGCGCCCAGCAGCATGGAGGCGGGCATCAGGTGGCGGTAATTGTTGCCCACCAGCCTGCGCGCAAGGTGCGGGATCACCAGCCCCACCCAGCCGATCATGCCCGATACCGATACGCTGGCCGCGGTGATGAGGGTGGAAGAAAGGATGACCATCAGGCGCACGCGCCGGGCGTTGACGCCCATGGTGCGCGCCTCGTCGTCGCCCAGCGTCAGCACGTTGACGCGCCATTTGAGCATCAGCAGCGTTGCGCACCCCAGCGCCATCGGCACAAAGGCAAACAGCACGTCGCCGGGCTTTGCGCCGGACAGGCTTCCCATCAGCCAGAAGGTGATGGCGGGCAATTGGTTGGAAGGGTCGGCCATCAATTTCACAAAGGATGTGCCGGAGGAAAAAAGGGAAGAGATCATGATGCCCGAAAGCACCAGCCCCAGCACCTTTTTACCCCGGGCGTGGTTGGATATGAAAATGACCAGCCCCACGCACAGCAGGCTGAACAGGAAGGCCATGGCCGTTACCATGAAGCTGTCCATGTCCATCAGGATGGCCAGCGCCGCGCCCAACGCCGCGCCGGAAGAAGCGCCCAGGATGTCGGGCGCGGCCATCGGGTTCTGGAAAACGCCCTGATAGCTGGCGCCCGCCGCCGACAGGCAGCAGCCCACCATGCAGCTAAGCACCACCCGGGGCAACCGGATCTTAAAAACCACCAGTTCCGCCGCTTCCTGCCAGGTGGGCGAAAGGGGGAACACGCGCGATAACAGGATGCGCACCAGATCGACGGGGCCAACGGGATAGCGCCCCAGCAGGAACGAAAGGAAGATGCCGCCCACCAGCAGCAGCGCCATCATGGCGACGGCCGCCGCATAGGGAAAACGGTGGTCCTTTGCTTTGACCATACGATGGCTTACCTCCTGATGGTGTACAGGCCGAATTCTTTAAGGCTTGGCAGATAATAGGGGAAGTCCTCCCGCCCTGTTTCAACAAGCCTTGTTTGAAGCGCGTCATGGAGGGCGCTCTCCGGCGTGCCGGGGCGCGCGTAGGCCGATAAAAAGCGCAGCCCTTCTTCTTTGTCTGTAAGAGGCTGGCCATATTCCAGCGCGCCCTCATAGAGGGTAAAGGAAAGGCCCTTTTCCGTCAGATACCGGCTGGTTTCCTCAATGGAGGAGCATTTGGGCATCTTGTACCCGTCGGGGGCGATGTTGCCCGTACGCCGCGCGTGCACGACGGCGATCAGGCTTTCTCTGGCAAGCGGCAGGTAGGTGTGGACAAGCGTATCCAGACCGCCATGGAACAGGCACAGCACATGATCCCACTGCCCGCTTAGGGTTTCGCCGGGGGCGGTGTACACGCTTATATTGGTAAGGCCCTCTTCTTTGGCCCTTGCCTCAGCGTAGGCGGTAACGCGGGCATCCCTGTCCACACAGGTCAGGCTCTGCATGGCTCTGGCCAAATACAGGTCGCTGAGGGCCATGCCGCAGCCGATGTCGATGAGGCTGCCCCGCGTGCTTAAGTGCTCCAGAATCAAATCAGCCATCTTTTCGGCGTAGCCGGTATAGCGCGCGGCATTTTCAAACCAGGTCAGCGTCTGGGCATTCCAATCAATCTGCATGGCGGTTTTCCTCGACAAGGCGCACCAGATGGTCGCACAGTTTCATGGGGTCGCTCAGTGGAAATTGCAGCGCGGGCGCAGGCAGCGGTTTGTCGGTGACGGCGGCGTACAGGCTTTCGGGCGGCAGCACCGGCTCGTTGCCCGACTGCGCGCGAAACACGCCGATCAAGCGGTTGCCGGCAGCCTGATAGCCCTCCGACAGGATGATGTCCATATCCCGCATCAGGGCCGTGATTTCGTGAAAGGCCATTTCCCGCTGCACCATGAGCGCAAAATGCGTTTTGGAGCCGATGGATACCTTGTCCGCCCCCGCGTGGGTGAAGCGCCAGGTGTCCTTGCCCTCCTTGTCCACTTCAAAATCGTGCGCGTCGTGTTTGATAACGCCCACGTTCAGCCCCTTTGCTTTAAGGAGCGGGATCAGCTTTTCAATATAGGTTGTTTTGCCTGTGCCCGAATAGGCGATAAAGGAAAAGATCGGCGGTTTCATAAGCCCTCCTTCATAAAAAAGCAGTCTGGCCGCAAAAGCGAACAGACTGCGATGGAACAAGTGGACGCAGCAGGCTTCGCTTCCTTTTCAAACACGGAAGGCGGCGGGGTTTCCCCCGCAACCCTTGGCGGCGCTTAGCCGCGCGGCCCTCGGCGCATGGTTGCCTTTAGCGCGAAGGGCTCGGAAACTGATAGAAATAATTATACGGTGAAGAAATCAAAAAAGCAATACCCGCCGTGGATCCCGTCGAGCATTGCGATAAAAAATCCGGCGCTCATTCGTCTTTCAGCGTGATGGTTCCGTCCTTAATGCTGTCCACGATGGCAAGGGAAAGAAGATCGACGCCTTCCCGGCGCAGGGCCTGCCCGCCGGACTGGAAGCCCTTTTCCACCGCGACGGCGACGCCTGTTAACGCGCAGCCCGCCTGTTTGATGATGTCCATCATGCCGCGCACCGCTTCGCCGTTGGCCAGAAAATCGTCCACGATCAGCACCCGGCTGCCCTCGGGCAGGTAACGCCTGTCCACGCGGATCATGTTCTGCTGCTTATGCGTAAAGGAATAGACGGGCGCGCACAGCATATCGGGGGACTGGTTGGCGGCCTGCGACTTTTTGGCAAATACCACCGGGATGCCCCCAAGGCGCATCCCCGCCGCGACGGCCAGCGCGATGCCCGAAGCTTCCACCGTCAGCACGATGTCCGGCTTTTTTTCGGAAAAATGGCGGGCAATTTCTTTGCCCATCTGATGCAGCAGCGCCGTATCGATGCGGTGGTTCAAAAACATATCCACCTTGACGATGTCGTTGCCGATGCCGATCCCCTTGGATAAAATGGCCTCACAAAGCGCGCGCATACCGTACCTCCCTGTTTTCGTTCGATTATAGTGCAATCGGGGCGTGAAGGCAAGTTGCCATCCGCCCATAAGGCGGGTATAATAGCATCGAGGTGAAGAATCATTGCTCAGGCATGGCAACATGCACGCAAAGGTGCGGCTGAAAAGGCGGCGCAGAAGAAAATCGCCGCTGCATGTGAAGGCGCTTATTTGGGGCGCTGTGGTTTGCTTTGCCGCAGCGGCTGTGATGCTCATACGCTATGCCGTAATGACCGCGCAGACGGTGGAAACTCAGCACGAATTGCGCGCCGTATACGGGCAAACAGCCCCGCCCGCTCTGGCAGCGGCAAATACGGCAGATAACCCCATGCCCTTTGTGTCTTTCAGCCCGCCGCCCGCCGTGGCGACGCCTGCGCCCGCCTTTGCGGCGGCGACGCAGATACCGGTTGTGAACCCCTATATCCCGGCGGCGACGCCCGAACCCGCCATGGCCGAGCGCTTTGTGCCGCTGTACAGGCGCAATGGGGATGTGGTGGGCTGGCTTAAAATGGCCGCGGTGCAGGAGATTGATTTTCCCATCGTCCGCCGCGACAATGAGTTCTATATCGATCACGATTTTTACGGGCGCAAGAACGCGGGCGGCACCGCCTTTCTGGACGTTGCCAACAGCATCCTGCCGCGCGATGAAAACCTGATTATCCATGCCCATAATATGAAAAACGGCACCATGTTCGGCAAACTCCACCGGCTGCTGAATCTGGATACCTTAAAGGATCAGCCGCTGCTTTCCTTTGACACCCTGTATGATGCGGGCAGCTATGTGCCCTACGCCGTGTCGGTGATATCGCTGGACCCGTCGAGCGCCCGGTATTTCCCGCTGTTTGAAACCAATTTCGATACCGATCAGGAAAAAAACGACTATGCGCTGGGGCTGAGGCAGCTTTCGGCGTTCGCGCTGCCCGTCGATGTCATCAACAGCGACGAACTGCTGACGCTGGCTACCTGCCATGGCGACGAGGATACCGAGCGGCTGGTGGTGGGCTACCGAAAGCTGCGCGACTATGAGGAAATAGCGGATATGGAAAGCGTCATCCGCGCAGCCGCTGTCAAACGATAACATCCATTCAAAAGAAAACGCCCCCGCCGCGATGCAGAGGCGATTCTTGTCCAACCGGTCAACAGCAGAACCGGCAGTAGAAGCACAGCCACAGGCCCAGCAGGAAGCGGCCCAGCCCCCTTGCGCGGGGGAAGCCGAACATCTGCCCGCGCTGGGTATAGTCGGCGGCGTACTGCTCCATCCGCTGCTGCAACTGGCGGTATTCGGCGTTCGCGGGTTCCATCTGCACGGCGGTTAAAATATGCTGCCGCGCGGTGACGATGCTGCCCAGCGACCAATGGCATACGGCGCTTAAGGCGAACCACCGGGCGTTGCGGGTGGTCATGCGGTTGAGCAGCAGCAGCGCTTCCTGAAAGCGCCCGGTATTGACCAGCGTTTCAACGGTCTGCAGGCTGTCCGGTTTTTCCGTTTCGTAGCGGAAGCCGCCGAAGGAGAAGGGGTCAAAGCCGCCGAAGGGCGCGTAGGTCTGCTGCTGCGCCGGCTGCTCATAGGAGTAGGCGGCGCGGCCCGACCTGATATCCTCATACGCCACGTTGATCTCGGCCATTTTTTTCTGGGCGTCGGGATCGTTGGGGTTCAGATCGGGGTGGTATTTCTTGGCCAGCTTCCGGTAAGCTTTGGTGATTTCTTCTTCTGTGGCTGAACGGCTGACGCCCAGCACCTCGTAGGGGTCTTTCATGCGTCCTTCCCTCCTTTGGGCTGCGCCGCCTGATACCTTGTCCAGATGCCGGAGTAGAGGATGTTTTCCATCAGCCTCCGGTCGCGCTTGACGGGCAGGGCGTCAAACAGCCGCGCGCAGGCGGCGGATACAAGGCGCAGCATCCCCTCGTGCTCGCCGGTGGGGATAAAGATGAGCGGGTTATAGCGCTCTTTTTTGATGTCTCTTTTTAAGTCGCACGCCGCGTCCATCAGGTAGATCAGCCGCCCCAGCGCTTCGCCGAACGCGCTGAGGGCTTTTTCTTCCTGCCCGCCAAAGGCAAACAGCGCGCCCATGATGCGGCCAAAGCAGGCGGCGGGCAGGTCGGGGTTGGTTTCGCCCCTGCTTTCCATAAGGCTTAAGGCTTTCAAATTTTCGTGCAGCGCATGGGCCTGCGCGGGGTAAGCTTTTTCGATGGCGGGCACCTTGGCGCGCAGCAGGCGGATGCCCGTCAGGGCGGCGGGGGAACGGTCGTCCCGCCAGTCGTCCATAAGCTGATAA